>JAFAFY010000404.1 GCA_023423235.1 Pseudomonadota bacterium | reverse complement strand
GGCCTGGTGACGCTGCGCCAGCGGCCGCAGACCGCCAGCGGCGTGACCTTCATGACCCTGGAGGACGAGCACGGCATGGTGAACGTGGTCGTCCGCCTGCGCATCGCCGAAGCCCAGCGCCGGCCGTTCCTGGAATCGCGCCTGCTGCAGGTCGGTGGCCGCCTGCAGGCGGTCAACGGCGTCCGCCACGTCCTCGCCCAGCGCCTGTTCGACCTCAGCCCACTGCTCGGTGGCATGGCGGTGGGGAGTCGGGATTTCCATTGAGCTGGCCGTGCCCGGTCCCCGCGCGATCGATCCCGGCAAGATGCGATGTGCATGCGGCAGTCGGCGCGATGGTCACCCCGTGCCGGTTCCGGAGCGCGATGCCTGCAAGGTGACGGGTCCCGCGTTCGCGGGATGCCGCGCATGCGGCGTGTCGGCCAGGTCGAGTGCCATCAACAGGCGCAATGAAAGCCGGCGCAATCAGAAAGGGGCCGCATACGGCCCCTGTCGGGTTGCGTCTGTAGCAGCACGCACTCCGGTGTGCGCTTCGCGCCACCTTCCCCCGCAGGCGGGGGAAGGTGTTCTGCTTCGTCAGTGTGCGCCGCGCAGGTCGCGCAGCTGGCTGGGCTGGGCGGCGAAGTAGGCGGCGAGGTCGGCGATCTGCTGGTCGCTGAGGTCGGCGGCCTGCTGCGACATCAGGGCGTGGTCGCGGGTGCCGTCGCGGTACTGCTGCAGGGCATGTGCCAGGTAATCGCGGAACTGACCGCCGATCTTGGGATAGGTCGGGTCCAGCGGCACGTTGCCGGCCTCGCCGTGGCAGTCGATGCAGGTCTGGCCGGTTGCCGCGCTCTTGATCAATGCGGCCTGGGCACCGGCGTCGACCGTGCCCTTGGGCAGGCCGGCGGACGACGAGCCCGTGGTGGCCGCGTGCAGGGCCTGGGCCTCGGGGTCGGGCGTGCCGCCGCCGCAGGCGGCCAGCAGCAGGCCGGCGAACACGGCCATGCAGGCGCCGGCAACGCGGGGGGCGGGCAGGCGAGGTGCGGATCGGGACGGGAGGCGGCTCACGGGGTCAGCTCCGAGAGGAAGGCGGCGATGTCGGCGATGTCCTGGTCGGAGAAGCTCTGCGCCTGCGCCTCCATCGTGGGATGCCGACGGCTGCCGCGCCGGTATTCGTGCAGGGCATTGACCAGATACTCGGTCGATTGCCCGCCGATCTTGGGCACGTGGTAGTGCGGGTAGACGTTGCGGTAGCCCTCCACGCCGTGGCAGCCCTGGCAGGTGTAGGTCAGCATCCTGCCGGTCTCGGCATTGCCGACCGGCACGGCAGGCGTGGCGGCGGCAGCCGGCGCAGGGGCGGGGGTGGTCGGGGACGGGGCGTCCTGGGCGGCGGCCAGCAGGGCCGGGACCGACAGGGACAGGGCAGCAAGGGAGACACAGGCGGCGATCGTCAGCGGTCGCGTCATGATGGGTATCCGCAATCCTGAATGGCTGGAGCGTGGCTGTTCTGGACGGAACTGTCTTGGATGCGTGTTGCCTGTCGCCGCCCCGTGGGATGGCCTGCGACGGCCCGAGTATAGCCTGCGGTTCATGGCGCGACCCAGCCCCCGTTGGCCGGCGAAATCCGCCGGCACCATGACCAATGGCGCATGAGTCTGCTTGTTCTGGTGATGTAGCTTGCTACAACACCTCAGGGGCTCACTCACCACCATGTCGACACAGCGTTCTTCCGCGTCCATCGGACGCCTCGTTGCCGGTTCCACGTTGCTGGCGATCGCCCTCGGCCTGAGCGCCTGTGGCGGCGACAAGGCCCAGGCCAAGCCGGCCGACGAGGCGCCCGCCGCGATCCCGGTGGAGACCGAGGCCGTGGCCCGCCGCAGCGTGGCCGCCAGCTATGCCGGCAGTGCGTCGCTGGAGGTGCCGCGCGGCGCCGACGTGATCGCCAAGACCTCGGGCATCGCCCTGGAGGTGCTGGTGGAGGAGGGCGACGCGGTGCGTGCCGGCCAGCCGCTGCTGCGCCTGGACCCGGACCGCCCGCGCCTGGCGGTGCAGCAGGCGCGCGCGACGATGGGCAAGCTGGAGAACAGTTACCGCCGCGCGCAGCAGCTGGTGGGCCAGCAGATGATCAGCGCCAACGACCTGGACCAGATCAAGTTCGACCTCGACAACGCCCGCGCCCAGTACGAGATGGCGCAGCTGGAGCTGTCCTACACCACGGTCACCGCGCCGATCTCGGGCGTGGTCTCGCAGCGCATGATCCGCAGCGGCAATTTCGTCCAGATCAACACGCCGATCTTCAGCATCGTCGACAACGCCCGCATCGAGGCCACGCTCAACGTGCCCGAGCGCGAGCTGCGGGTGCTCAAGCGCGGCCAGCCGGTGCGGCTGCAGGTGGACGCACTGCCGGGCGAGACCTTCGAGGGCGTGGTCGAGCGGGTTTCGCCGGTGGTCGATTCGGGCAGCGGCACCTTCCGTGTGGTCTGCGCCTTCGCGGGCAATGAGGTCCTGCGCGCGGGCATGTTCGGCCGCATCCGCATCGACTACGACCAGCGCGCCGATGCGCTGGTGATCCCGCGCAGCGCGCTGCTGGAAGACGACGACAGCGCCGCGGTCTACACGGTGCGTGACGGCAAGGCGGTGCGCGTGCCGGTGACGCTGGGCTACATCGACGGCAACCTGATCGAGATCCGCGACGGCCTGCAGGCAGGCGAGCCGGTGGTGACCGCAGGCAAGGTGGCGCTGCGCGAAGGCAGCGCGGTGCAGGTGATCGGCGAGGCGCCCGCGCCGGTGGCCGATGCCGGCACTGCGGACACTGGCGCCGACGCCGACAGCAAGAGCGACACGCAGTAATGGCCGGCGCCCCGCACCACGGCCCCGCCGGCGACGGCCCGGCCGTGGACCCGCATGCCGCGCCGACGGGCCGCTTCGACCTGGTCGAGTTCTCCACCCGCCGGCGCGTGACCGTGGCGATGGTGGCGATCAGCCTGATGCTGTTCGGCCTGATCGCGCTGGGCAACCTCAAGGTCAACCTGCTGCCCGACCTCAGCTATCCCACGCTGACGGTGCGCACCGAGTACACCGGCGCGGCGCCGTCGGAGATCGAGACCCTGGTCAGCGAGCCGGTCGAGGAGGCCGTGGGCGTGGTCAAGGGCGTGCGCAAGCTGCGCTCGATCTCGCGCACCGGCCAGAGCGACGTGGTGCTGGAATTCGCCTGGGGCACCGACATGGACCAGGCCAGCCTGGAGGTGCGCGACAAGCTGGAGACGCTGACGCTGCCGCTGGAGGTCACCCCGCCGGTGCTGCTGCGCTTCAATCCCTCGACCGAGCCGATCCTGCGCCTGGCGCTGACCGCCGGCGATGGCGGCGACGCGGTGGCCGGGCTGACCCGCCTGCGCCGCTACGCCGATGACGACCTGAAGAAGAAGATCGAACCGGTGGTCGGCGTGGCCGCGGTCAAGGTCGGTGGCGGCTTCGAGGACGAGGTCCAGGTCGATCTCGACCTCGAGCAGCTGGCGCGCATCGGCCTGCCGGTCGAGAACGTGATCCAGCGCCTGCAGCAGGAGAACGTCAACCTCTCCGGCGGCCGCCTGGACCAGGGCACCCAGCGCTACCTGGTACGCACGGTCAACCAGTTCGCCAGCGTCGAGCAGATCGGCGAGATGCTGGTGTCCTCCACCCAGGGCGCGGGCAACGATGCCGCGGCCAGCGCGGCGCGGCAGATGGCGGCGATCGCCGCGGCCAGCGGTTCGCAGGCGGCGATGGCCGCGGCGGCCTCGGTCCAGAGCACCTCGGCGGGCGGCAGCGACAGCGTGGCCGGCGGCCGCGCGATCCGCCTGCGCGACGTCGCCAGCGTGCGCCAGGGCTTCAAGGAGCGCGAGAGCATCATTCGCCTGGGCGGCCGCGAGGCGGTGGAACTGGCGATCTACAAGGAAGGCGACGCCAACACCGTCTCCACCGCCGACGCGGTGCAGGCGCGCCTGCAGGCGATCCGCAAGGAACTGCCGGCCGACATGACCCTGACCGTGGTCGACGACCAGTCGAAGTTCATCCGCGCGGCGATCTCCGACGTCAAGGTGGACGCGGTGATCGGCGGCTCGCTGGCGATCCTGATCATCTTCCTGTTCCTGCGCAGCGGCTGGAGCACGCTGGTGGTCAGCCTGTCGCTGCCGATCTCGATCATCACCACGTTCTTCTTCATGGACCGGCTGGGCCTGAGCCTCAACGTCATGTCGCTCAGCGGTTTGGCACTGGCGACGGGGCTGGTGGTCGACGATTCGATCGTGGTGCTGGAGAGCATCGCCAAGGCGCGCGAGCGCGGGCTGGGGATCCTGGAGGCGGCGATCAGCGGCACCCGCGAGGTCGGCACGGCGGTCTTCGCCTCGACCCTGACGATCATCGCGGTGTTCCTGCCGCTGGTGTTCGTCGACGGCATCGCCGGGCAGTTGTTCCGCGACCAGGCGCTGACGGTGGCGATCGCGGTGGCGGTGTCGCTGGTGGTGGCAGTGACCCTGATCCCGATGCTGGCCGCGCTCAAGGGCAGGCCGCCGATGTCGTTCCCGGAAGAAGCGCCGCATCCGCAGTGGCGGCCCGAAAGCCGCTGGCAGAAGCCCTTCGCCGCGACCGGCCGTGGCATCGGTGCCGGCGTGCGCGGGGTGCTGTTCGGCATCGCCTGGATGTTCGTGCGCGCCTGGCGGGTGATCTCGCGCGGTGTCGGCGCGGTCATGGGCCGCGCCAGCGACGCGGCGATGGCGCCCTACGACCGTGCCGAGCGCGGCTACCTGCGGCTGCTGCCGGCGGCGCTCGGGCGGCCCTGGCTGGTGCTGGGCACGGCCACGGCGATCTTCGCCGCCAGCCTGCTGCTGGTGCCGCTGCTGGGCACCGACCTGATCCCGCAGCTGGCCCAGGACCGTTTCGAGATGACCGCCAAGCTGCCGCCCGGCACGCCGCTGCGCGAGACCGACCGCATCATCCGCGAGGTGCAGCTGGCGCACGAGAAGGACGACGGCGTGGACCTGATGTTCGGGGTCAGCGGCAGCGGCACCCGGCTCGACGCCAACCCGACCGAGAGCGGCGAGAACATCGGCAAGCTCAGCATCGTCATGAGCGGCGGCGGCAGCCGCCAGTTCGAGGCCGAGCAGACCGAGCGCCTGCGCGAGACGATGCAGCGCTACCCGGGCGTGACCGTCGACTTCAGCCGCCCGGCGCTGTTCTCGTTCTCCATGCCGCTGGAGATCGAACTGCGCGGGCAGGACCTCGACAGCCTGGCGCGGGCCGGCCAGCGCATGGCCGAGCTGCTGCGCGCCAATCCCAACTACGCCGACGTCAAGACCACGGTGGAGCAGGGCTTTCCCGAGATCCAGATCGTGTTCGACCAGGAACGCGCCGGCGCCCTGGGCCTGACCACGCGCCAGATCGCCGACGCGGTGGTGCGCGCGGTGCGCGGCGAGGTGGCCACCCGCTACAACTTCCGCGACCGCAAGATCGACGTGCTGGTGCGCGCGCAGGAGAGCGAGCGCGATTCGGTCGACCGCATCCGCAACCTCATCGTCAATCCCGGCAACGGCGCCTCGGTGCGGCTCGATTCGGTGGCCGAGGTGATCGCCACCACCGGCCCCAGCGAGATCCACCGCGCCGACCAGGTGCGGGTGGCGGTGGTGTCGGCCAACCTGCGCGGGATCGACCTGGGTACCGCGGTCGACGAGGTGCAGCGCATGGTCGCGGCCAATCCGCTGGGTGCCGACGTCGGCCTGCACATCGGCGGCCAGGGCGAGGAACTGGGCGAATCGATGCGCTCGCTGCTGTTCGCCTTCGCGCTGGCGATCTTCCTGGTCTACCTGGTGATGGCCTCGCAGTTCGAATCGCTGCTGCACCCGTTCGTGATCCTGTTCACCGTGCCGCTGGCGATGGTCGGCGCGATCCTGGGCCTGTTCCTCACCGGCAACACGATCTCGGTGGTCGCCTTCATCGGCCTGATCCTGATGGTCGGACTGGTGGTCAAGAACGCGATCATCCTCATCGACAAGGTCAACCAGTTGCGCGAGGCCGGCATGCCCAAGCGCGAGGCGCTGGTGGAAGGCGCGCGCACCCGCCTGCGGCCGATCATCATGACCACGCTGTCCACGCTGTTCGGCTTCCTGCCGCTGGCGCTGGCCTTCGGTGAAGGCGCGGAGGTGCGCTCGCCGATGGCGATCACGGTGATGGGCGGGCTGGCGGTGTCCACGCTGCTGACCCTGCTGGTGATCCCGGTGGTCTACGACCTGCTGGACCGCAAGTCCGACGCCTGGTACGCCGAACGCGGCCGTCGCGCGCGCGGCATGGCCGAAGCCGAAGCCGCCGCGGAGGCCGCCACGCCATGAGCATTGCCGAGCTCAGCCTGCGTCGCCCGGTCACCACCATCATGTGTTTCGTGTCGATGGTGGTGATCGGCCTGATCGCGGCGGTGCGCCTGCCGCTGGAGGCGCTGCCGGACATCTCCGCGCCGTTCCTGTTCGTGCAGTTGCCCTATGCCGGCTCCACGCCCGCCGAGGCCGAGCAGAACCTGTTGCGGCCCGCCGAGGAAGCGTTGGCGACGATGAGCGGGATCAAGCGCATGCGCGGCCAGGCCAATGCCGACGGCGCCGGCGTGTTCCTGGAGTTCCGCGACTGGGACCGCGACATCTCGATCGCGGCCTCGGAGGCGCGCGAGCGCATCGATGCGATCCGCGGCGACCTGCCCGACGACTTCCGCCGCTACTTCGTCTTCAAGTGGTCCAGCAGCGACGAACCGGTGCTGCGCCTGCGCCTGGCCGGCGACAGCGACCTGACCGGCGCCTACGAACTCATCGACCGCCAGCTCAAACGCAGGCTCGAACGCGTACCCGGCGTGGCACGGGTGGAGATCAGCGGCGCGCCGCCCAACGAGGTCGAGATCGCGGTCGATCCCGACCGCCTGACCGCGCACGGGATCGAGCTCAACGAACTGGCCACGCGCCTGCGCGCGGTCAACTTCTCGGTCTCGGCCGGGCAGATCCTCGATGGCGGGCAGCGCCTGCGGGTGCAGCCGATCGGCGAGATCACCGACCTGCACCAGCTGCGCGAGCTGGTGCTCAACCGCCAGGGCCTGCGCCTGGGCGACATCGCCGAGGTGCGCTTCAAGCCGCAGCGCATGGATTACGGCCGCCGCCTCGATGGCCGCGCCGCGGTGGGGCTGGAGATCTACAAGGAACGCGACGCCAACCTGGTGGAGGTATCCCGCACGGTGCTGGCCGAGGTCGAGGCCGCGCGCAGCGAGCCGGGGCTGGAGGACATCGACGTCAAGATCACCCAGAACATGGGCGAGGAGGTGACCTCGTCGCTGCTGGAACTGGTCGAGGCCGGCGCGATCGGCCTGGTGCTGTCGATCATCGTGCTGTACTTCTTCCTGCGCCATTGGCCGTCGACGCTGATGGTGACGCTGGCGATCCCGATCTGCTTCATCATCACCCTGGGCTTCATGCACTTCTTCGGCGTCACCCTCAACGTGCTGTCGCTGATGGGCCTGCTGCTGGCGGTGGGCATGCTGGTCGACAACGCGGTGGTGGTGGTGGAGAGCATCTACCAGGAACGCGAGCGCATGCCCGACCAGCCGTGGCTGGCTTCGGTGCTGGGCACGCGCAACGTGGCGATCGCGCTGTCCGCCGGCACGCTGTGCCACTGCATCGTGTTCGTGCCCAACCTGCTGGGCGAGACCAACAACATCAGCATCTTCATGTCGCAGCTGGCGATCACCATCTCGGTGTCGCTGCTGGCCTCGTGGCTGGTCGCGGTGAGCCTGATCCCGATGATGTCGGCGCGGATGAAGACCCCGCCCGCGGTCGCCAGGCCCGGCGGCCTGATCCCGCGGATGCAGCGCAGCTACGCGCGCCTGCTGCGCTGGAGCCTGCAGCACCGCGGCTGGAGCGTGGTCGGCATCGTGCTGGTGGTCGCGGTGAGCATCGTGCCGATGACCGGGACCAAGTTCGACATGTTCGGCGACGGCGGTGGCGGCAAGGAGGTCAATGTCTACTACCAGTGGAAGGGCAGCTACAACCTCAAGCAGCGCTCCGACGAGGTGCGCCGGGTGGAAGCGTTCCTGGACGCCAACCGCGAGCGTTTCCGCATCCGCCAGCTGTATTCCTGGTTCGGCGAGAGCAACGACTCGGGCACCATGATCACCTTCGACGACACCGTGGGCGACACCCGGCCGCTGACCGAGGCGATCAGCGCGGAACTGCCGAAATCCGCACGCGCGGAGATCGGCATCGGTGGCGGGGGTGGCCAGGGCGGCGGGCAGGGCGGCAGCCAGGGCGTGCAGGTGCGCCTGGTCGGCGATTCCAGCCAGGTGCTGCGCGAGCTGGCCGATGGCGTGCTGCCGGTGCTGGCGGCCAATCCGGCGCTGCGCGACGTGCGGGTGGAGGCCGGCGACGTCAACCAGGAGCTGACCATCAGCGTGGACCGCGAGCGCGCGGCCGCGTTCGGCTTCAGCGCCGAGCAGGTCTCCAGCTTCCTGGGCCTGGCGCTGCGTGGCAGCCAGTTGCGCGAGTTCCGCCGCGGCGAGGACGAGGTGCCGGTGTGGGTGCGTTTTGCCGGCGCCGAGCAGTTCAACGAGGCCGACATCGCCGGGTTCATGGTACGCACGCCCGATGGCCGCAGCGTGCCGCTGATGAGCCTGGTCAACATGGACGTGGTGCCGGCGCCGACCCGGATCACCCGCTTCGATCGCGAGACCTCGGTGACCCTGCAGGCCAACCTGGCCGGCGAGACCACCATGCCGCAGGCACGCAAGGCGATCGAGGACACGCTCGAATCGGTGAACTTCCCGGCCGGCTACGGCTACAGCTTCAGCGGCAGCGGCTTCGAGGACGATGCCGAGGCGATGCGGCAGATGCTGTTCAACCTGCTGATCGCGGTGATCATGATCTACGTGGTGATGGCCGCGGTGTTCGAGTCGCTGCTGTTCCCGGC
>JAFAFY010000388.1 GCA_023423235.1 Pseudomonadota bacterium | reverse complement strand
GGCGCTGTTGTGGCCGGCGCTGCGGCGCTACGGCCTGCTGCCGCGGCTGCGGCCGGGCTTC
This sequence comes from Pseudomonadota bacterium, assembly GCA_023423235.1. Classification (GTDB taxonomy): domain Bacteria; phylum Pseudomonadota; class Gammaproteobacteria; order Xanthomonadales; family Xanthomonadaceae; genus Luteimonas. The sequence continues at coordinate 5,540 of JAFAFY010000388.1, read as the reverse complement.
CGCCATCCGGAGGTGCGCAAGGTCGGCCGGCTGATGCTGCCGACGCTGTTCTCCTCGTCGGTGGCGCAGGTGAACCTGCTGGTCGGCACCGCGTTCGCCTCGCTGCTGGCCGCCGGCAGCGTGGACTGGCTGTACTACTCCGACCGCCTGGTCGAGTTTCCGCTCGGCCTGTTCGGTGTGGCGCTGGGTACGGTGATCCTGCCGCATCTCTCGCGCCGGCACGCCGCGGCCGACACCGCCGGCTACAACGCCTCGCTGGACTGGGGCCTGCGCATGGCGCTGCTGGCCGGCGTGCCGGCGGGCCTGGGCCTGCTGCTGCTGGCCGAGCCGATCACCGCCACGGTCTACAACTACGGCGCGTTCACCGCGTTCGACACCCGTATGGCCGCGGTCAGCCTGTCGGCGATGAGCCTGGGCGTGCCCGCGTTCATGCTCAGCAAGGTGCTGGCACCGGCGTTTTACGCGCGCCAGGACACCAGGACCCCGATGCGCGCGGCGATCTGGACGGTCGCCGCCAACGTCGGCCTGACAGTCCTGCTGACCACGCCGCTGTGGTTGTACGAGGTGCCCGGCGCGCACGGCGGCATCGCGCTGGCCACGGCGTTGGCCGGCGTGCTCAACGCCGTGCTGCTGTGGCGCTACCTGCGCCAGCGCGGCATCTTCACTCCGCAGCCGGGGTGGGGGCGCTATCTGCTGCGCCTGGCGGGCGCATGCGTAGTGATGGCGGCGGTGGTAATCGGCCTGCGGCTGGCGATCGGCGACTGGACCCAGATCGCGCGGGTGCCGCAGCGCATCGGCTGGCTGCTGCTGGTGATCGGTGCCGGCGCGGCCGCCTATGGCGCGGCGATGTTCGCACTGGGCCTGCGGCCGCGGCACCTGCGGCAGTAGCGAGGCCAGGGCCAGTGGCGTTGCGGCGGCGCGTGGCGGGGCGACGCTATACTGCGCGGTCATCCCCATGTCGGGCGCTGCGGCCGCCAGCCGCGTCGCCGACGCCCGGAAACCCATGAGCAGGCTGTTCCGCGACATCGACGGCGAACCCCTGTGTGCCGAGGGCAGCGTGGTCTGCATCGGTGCCTTCGACGGCCTGCACCTGGGCCATCAGGCGCTGGTGCGGCAGGCGCTGGCGCGGGCGCACGTGCTGGGGCTACCGCTGGCGGCGCTGAGTTTCGAGCCGCTGCCGCGCGAGTTCTTCGCCCCCGCCGCGCCGCCGCCGCGGCTGGGGCCGGTGCGGGCCAAGGTGGAGGGCCTGCGTGCGCTGGGCGCGGATGTCGTCGGCCTGCTGCGTTTCGATGCGCGGATGGCGGCGATGACGCCCGAGGCGTTCGTGCAACGGGTGCTGGTGCAGCGGCTGCGCGCGCGCGAGGTCTGGGTCGGCCCGGGCTTCCGTTTCGGCCACCGCCGTGCCGGCGACATCGCCACGCTGCACACGCTGGGCGAGGCCGCGGGTTTCGTCGCCGGCGAGATCGCGCCGCTGGTGCATGACGGCGAGCGGGTCTCCAGCACCCGCATCCGCGCGGCGCTGGTCGCCGGCGATTTCGCCGCTGCCGCCGCGTTGCTCGGGCGGCCGTATGCGGTGTCGGGCCGGGTGGTGCATGGCCAGCGGCTCGGCCGCACCCTGGGCTATCCGACCGCCAACCTGCGCTTCGGCGGCAAGGTGCCGGCGCTGCGCGGGATCTACGCCACCCGCGTGCGCGGGGTCGAGGACCTGACCGGCAGCGCGGCGCCGTGGCCGTCGGTGTCGAGCTTCGGTACCCGGCCGACGGTCGGCGGCGTCGAGCCGTTGCTCGAGGCCCACCTGTTCGATTTCGACGGCGACCTCTACGGCCGCCGCATCGAGGTCGAGTTCGTCGCGCGCCTGCGCGACGAGGAGAAGTTTTCCGATCTGCCGGCGCTGGTCGCGCAGATGGACCGCGACGCCGCCCAGGCGCGGCGCCTGCTCGGTCCGCCCCCAGCGTCCGCGCCTGCGCGCGCGGCGCCCCCACATGCAGCACAACGACAGGGTTTCGCGTGAGCGCAGAGTCCGGTTCCAACCCCTACAAGTCGACGATCCACCTGCCGTCGACCGATTTCCCGATGCGTGGCGACCTGCCCAAGCGCGAGCCGGTGACGCTGGCGCGCTGGGAGGACGAGGGCCTGTACGCGCAGCTGCGCGCGCACGCCGCCGGCCGCCCGCGGTTCGTGCTGCACGACGGCCCGCCCTACGCCAACGGCGCGATCCACCTGGGCCATGCGGTCAACAAGATCCTCAAGGACATCATCGTCAAGTCGAAGTCGATGGCCGGTTTCGATGCGCCCTACATTCCCGGCTGGGACTGCCACGGCCTGCCGATCGAGATCGCGATCGAGAAGAAGTGGGGCAAGGTCGGCGTCAAGCTCGACGCGGTCGAATTCCGGCAGAAGTGCCGCGAGTACGCCAACGAGCAGATCGACCTCCAGCGCCGCGACTTCAAGCGCCTGGGCGTGATCGGCGACTGGGACAACCCCTACCGCACGCTCGATTTCCGCTTCGAGGCCAACGAGATCCGCGCGCTGGCCAAGGTCGTCGACAACGGCCACCTGACCCGCGGCGTCAAGCCGGTGCACTGGTGCTTCGATTGCGGCTCGGCGCTGGCCGAGGCCGAGATCGAGTACGCCGACAAGGTCTCGCCGGCGATCGACGTGGCCTACGCCGCGCGTGATTCCGCCGCGTTCGCGCATGCCTTCGGCGCCACCTTGCCGGCCGACGTGGAGATCGCGGTGCCGATCTGGACCACCACGCCGTGGACGCTGCCGGCCTCGCTGGCGGTCTCGCTGGGCGCCGATCTCGAGTACGCGCTGGTCGAGGGGCCGCGCGCGGCCGATGGCCGCCGCCGCTGGCTGGTGCTGGCCGACGCGCTGGCCGAGCGCGCATTGCGCCGCTACGGGGTCGAGGGCGATGTCGTCGTGCATGGCCGTCTGCCTGGCGCGGCGCTGGAACACCTGCTGCTCGCGCATCCCTTCTACGCCGAGCGCGACATCCCGGTGATCCTGGGCGAGCACGTCTCCGCCGAGGACGGCACCGGCGCCGTGCATACCGCGCCCGGCCACGGCCAGGAGGACTATGTCGTCGGCAAGGCCTATGGCCTGCTGGACCGCTACAGCGCCGCCCAGCTCAACCCGGTCGATGGCCGCGGCGTGTACCTGCCGTCGACGCCGCCGGCCGGCGACCTGGTGCTGGCCGGCCTGCACATCTGGAAGGCCAACGACGCCATCGTCGAGGTGCTGCGCGACAACGGCACGCTGCTTGCGTTTGCCAGGCTCGAGCACAGCTATCCGCACTGCTGGCGCCACAAGACCCCGATCGCGTTCCGGGCCACGCCGCAGTGGTTCATCTCGATGGAGCAGGCGCACCTGCGCCGCGATGCGCTGGCCGCGATCCAGACAGTCACCTGGTATCCCGCCTGGGGCGAGGCGCGCATCGCCGGCATGGTCGAAGGCCGCCCCGACTGGACCATCTCCCGCCAGCGCACCTGGGGCGTACCGATTGCGCTGTTCGTGCATCGCGAGACCGGCGAGCCGCATCCGCGCAGCACCGAACTGATGCGTGCGGTCGCCGACCTGGTCGAGCGCGAAGGCGTGGATGTCTGGTATTCGCTGGACGCCGCCGAGCTGCTGGGCGACGAGGCGAAGGACTACGACAAGATCACCGACATCCTCGACGTCTGGTTCGACTCCGGCGTCACCCACGAATGCGTGCTGCTGGAGCGCGGCCTCGGCAAGCCGGCGGATCTGTACCTGGAAGGCTCCGACCAGCACCGCGGCTGGTTCCAGTCGTCCTTGCTGACCGGCGTCGCCATCGACCGCGCCGCGCCGTACCGGCAGTGCCTGACCCACGGTTTCACCGTGGACGAGCACGGCCGCAAGATGTCGAAGTCGCTGGGCAACGGCATCGAGCCGCAGGACATCATGAAGACCCTGGGCGCGGACATCCTGCGCCTGTGGATCGCCAGCGCCGACTACAGCAACGAGATGTCGCTGTCGCAGGAGATCCTCAAGCGCAATGCCGACGCCTACCGCCGCATCCGCAACACCGCGCGCTTCCTGCTCGGCAACCTGGCCGGGTTCGAGCCGGCGCGCGACCTGCTGGCCCCCGACGCGATGGTCGCGCTGGACCGCTGGATCGTCGGTCGCGCGCACGCGTTGCAGCAGAAGATCGCCGATGCCTACGCGCGCTACGACTTCGCCGAAATCGTGCAGGCGCTGCTGAACTTCTGCAGCGTCGACCTCGGCTCGCTGTACCTCGACGTCACCAAGGACCGGCTCTACACCATGCCGGAGCATTCGGCTGGTCGCCGCAGCGCGCAGACCGCGATGTACCACATCGTCGAGGCGTTCGCGCGCTGGATCGCACCGGTCCTGAGCTTCACTGCCGACGAGATGTGGGCCTACCTGCCCACGCCGGTCGGTGGCGCGCGCGAAGCCAACGTCCAGTTCGCCACCTGGTACGAAGGGCTGTCGCCGCTGGATGGCGATGCGCCATGGTCGAACGAGGATTTCGAGCGCGTGCTGGAACTGCGCGAACAGGTGGCCAAGGTGCTGGAGCCGATGCGCGCCAGCGGCGCGATCGGCGCTGCGCTCGACGCCGAGATCGAACTGCGCTGCAGCGTGGCCGACCAGAACTGGCTCTCGCCGGTGATCGACGAGCTGCGGTTCCTGCTGATCAGCGGCGACGTCAGCATTGTCGGCGACGAGGACACTGCGCTGATCGGCGTATCCGCACGCGCGACCGACAAGCCCAAGTGCGTGCGCTGCTGGCAGCGCCGCGCCGATGTCGGCAGTGACGCCGCGCACCCGGAACTGTGCGGGCGCTGCGTGGAGAACATCGCCAGCGATGGCCGCGATGGCGGCGGTGAAGTCCGGAGGTGGTTCTGATGGCCGCGGTCAAACCCAATGCGCTGCCGTGGCTGCTGCTCTCGGCGCTGGTCATCGCACTCGACCAGCTGACCAAGTGGTGGGTGCTGACCTCGCTGACCGAGTACACCGCGGTTCCGGTGATCGACGGCTTCTGGAACTGGTACCGGACCTACAACACCGGTGCCGCGTTCAGTTTCCTGGCCAGCGCGGGCGGCTGGCAGAAGTGGTTCTTCACCCTGCTGGCGCTGGGCATCTGCGGCACGCTGGCCTGGTGGCTCAGCCGCACCCCGCGCCGCGACTGGCGCACCGCACTGCCGTTCGCGCTGGTGATCGGCGGCGCGCTGGGCAACGTCATCGACCGCCAGATCCACGGCCACGTCATCGATTTCATCCAGTGGTACTGGCGGGACCATTACTGGCCGGCATTCAACCTGGCCGACGCCGCGATCGTCGGCGGCGCGATCGGGATCGCGCTGTTCGGGTTCTTTCCGGGGAAGAAAGCGAAGTAGGCCGCCGTCGCCGCCGATCCAGCATCTCTCCCTCTGGGAGAGGTCGACGCGCAAGGCGCGTCGGGTGAGGGTCGGGCTTTCGCGGTGATTCTTCAAGATCCTGAGCTTGTTCACGACTCGGAAGCAGCATTCCCGCGGCTTCGCCCTCACCCCGTCCCC
>JAFAFY010000382.1 GCA_023423235.1 Pseudomonadota bacterium | reverse complement strand
CCGCCGTGCAGGCTGCGGGTCATCGGATGGGCGCGGTCGTAGCTGAAGAACACCGCGTTGCCGCGGACCGCGCCGACTTCGAAGTGCACGTCCGGGAATGTGGTCGCACCGCCGCACTCGGGGGTATTGAGGTACATCACCAGCGAGGCCACGCGCTGGCCGCCGCGCTGCATCTCGGCGCGGCCGCCAGGCAGCGCCGGGTCGAAATAATCGTAGTGCGGCCGGTACTCGGCGCCTACCCCGTAGCGCAGCACCTGCAGGCCCTCGCCGTTCTCCACCGGCCAGTCCAGCATGCGCGCGATGCGCGCCTCGATGGTGGCGCACAGCGCGTGCTGGCCGCGCTGGAAGCTGGTGCCGCTACTGGTCCGGTGCTCGTGGACGACGTGGCCGCCGCGCGCGCCATCGACGGTGGTCGAGCGCGCCACGCGCGGACGCGCGAGTTCGATCAGGCCGTCGCATTCCGCATCGGAAAGAAAGCCGCCCAGCACCACCACCCGCGGCAACAGCATGTTGGCCAGCACCTGCACCTGGCGGTCGCCGAGATCGATCACCGCGCTGCCGTTCATCACCACCGGCGTGGGGACCGGCACCGGCGCCGGCAGCCCGGTGTCGCGGGCGTTCTTCGCCAGGTAGTCCTGGACCACACGTTCGACCACGGCCTCGGCCTGCTGCTGTCCCCAGCCGCTGCGCAGCATGGCCTCGACCACGGAATCGGGATCGTCGCCAGCCAGCGCGCGATCGATGATCCAGCGCTCGGTTTCGGGAGTGATCTGTTGCTCGGTCATGTGCGGGCAGGTAACTGGGGCGTCGGCTGTCCATCGGACTGCGCCAACATGACATCACCATGACAGCGCCGCGCGGCGCAAACCGGCCTCGTGCAGCACAACCGCAAAGGAACTGTCACCAAGCGAATCTATAAATGCCGCCTTAACTGCAATCGAGCAGTTGCACTGGCGGCCAATGTCTCCGACATCGGCCCGAATCCAACCCGTTGCCATTCGGCCTTCATCCACGATCGGAGACATCGATGTCCTTTCGCACCAATTCCAAGAGCCTGCTCATGACGTTCGGCGCCGCCCTCGCCCTTGCCGGTTGCGGTGGTGGTTCCGACAGCGTGGTCTCGCCCGGCGAAGGCGCGTTCCCGCCCGCCCCGGCCCCGACGCCGGCGCCGACCCCGACGCCCACGCCGACCCCCACCCCGACACCGAGCCCGGGCCCGGCCACGGATTGCCCGGATGGCTTCACCAACGTCGGCACCGTTGCCGACGGCAATCTGCGCGCCTGCCAGCTGCCCTCGCTGATCACCGGCTCGCTGGTGATTCCCGAGCGTGACGGCACCATCTACCAGATCAACGGCAAGGTGAACGTCGGTGTCGACCAGGGCGGCGATGCCAACAGCCCGATCGCCGGCGCGGCCGCCGGCACCCTGACGATCGAGCCGGGCGTCACCCTGTTCGCGTCCTCGGGCGCCGACTACCTGGTGGTCAACCGCGGTTCGCAGATCTTCGCCAACGGCACCGACGACAACCCCATCACTTTCACCGCGCGCCGCGCCGTCGAGGGCGAGGCCAACGCCGACACCATGGGCCTGTGGGGCGGCATCATCCTGCTCGGCCGCGCGCCGATCAACGCCTGCCCGGGCAACACCGTGTCGGGTACGCCGGAGTGCCAGACCCAGATCGAAGGCACCAACGGCTCGCTGTACGGCGGCAACAGTGCCGGCGACAACAGCGGTGTGCTGCGCTACGTGCGCGTGCTGTACTCGGGCTACGAGATCGCGCCGGGCAACGAGCTGCAGGGCATCACCCTGGGCGGCACCGGCACCGGCACGGTGCTGGAGTACCTGCAGGTGCACAACAGCTCCGACGACGGCATCGAGATCTTCGGCGGCACCTCGAACCTGCGCCGCATCGTGATCACCGGTGCCGACGACGACAGCCTCGACACCGACACCGGCTGGAGCGGTGGCTTCCAGTTCGGCGTGGTGGTCCAGCGCGCCGGCGGCGGCGACCGCATGAACGAGTTCAGCAGCATCAACCGCCAGCCGTACTCGAAGCCGAAGGTCGCCAACTTCACCTTCGTCGGCAATGCGCTGAAAGGTGCGGCAATCGAGCTCAACTCGGGCACGCAAGCCGAGTTCTACAACACCGTCGTCACCCGCCCGGCCGGCGGTACCGAAGCTGGCCTGGCCTGCCTGAACATCGCCAACAACAACGACGCGACCGGCAAGTTCCACTCGGTGTTCTTCGCCTGCCCGACCGCGTTCAACAACACCAAGGCGCAGGAGGCGTTCGCGGCCGGTACCAACAACGTGTCCGACAAGCCCTCGACGCTGACCAACACCATCGTCAACGGTGCCAACGAGACCGCGGTCACCGCGTACGCGGGCCTGCGCACCGCCCACGCGTTCTTCGAGGTGGTGGACTACATCGGCGGCGTCAAGGACGCCAACGACACCTGGTGGACCGGCTGGACCTGCAGCCTGCCCGACCAGACGGCCTGCGAGGCGCTCTGAGCCCCTGCGTTCCCGGAGGAAAGGCGGCCCTTGCGGCCGCCTTTCCGCGCACGACACGTCAGGCACCTATCCGCACCGCAGTCAAGGCACGCACCCCATGAATTCCATGCCGCTCAGAACCGGCCTGTCCCTGGCCATCGCCGCCCTCCTCGCCCCCGCCAGCGTCCTGGCGCAGTCGGGCACCGCCGTCGACACGCCCGACGGCCAGGCAAAGCAACTCGATACCGTCTCGGTCCGCGGTGAGTACATTCCCGAACCGATGCTCGAGACGCCCGAAGTCGCCAGCTTCGTCACGCGCGAGGACTTCGAGCGCACCGGCGACAGCGATGCCGCGGTCGCACTCGGCCGGGTCAGCGGCCTGAGCGTGGTCGGCCGCAAGTTCGTCTACGTCCGCGGCCTGGGCGAGCGTTATTCCTCGGCGCTGTTCAACGGCTCGCCGCTGCCCAGCCCCGAACCGATGCAGCGCGTGGTCCCACTGGACCTGTTCCCGAGCAAGGTGCTCGAGAGCATCACCGTGCAGAAGACCTATTCGGCCCGCTATCCGGGCGAATTCGGCGGCGGCGTCATCGACCTGCAGTCGCTGGCCGTGCCGGAAGAGGACTTCTTCAGCATTTCGGTCGGCATCTCCGGCAACAGCGTCACCACCGGCGAGAACGGCCTGACCTACTACGGCTCCGACGACGACGAGTGGGGCTTCGACGACGGCGCGCGCAAGATGTCGCCGGAACTCCAGGCCGCGCTTGCGACCGGCCGTCCGATCAACTCCAGCAATTTCAGCAGCGCCGAACTCAAGACCATCGGCCGCAGCTTCAACGACCCCAACCTGTACCTGCTGCAGCAGAAGAACAGCATCGACCCGGGTTACGACTTCGGCGCCAGCGCCGGCTATTCGTGGCAGCTCGACGAGGGCCTGCGCCTGGGCACGATCCTGGTGGCGGGCTTCGAGAACGACTGGTCCAGCCGCGAGGGCGTGCAGCAGGAAGCCGACTTCCTGGCCGGCAGCGTCGACTACAAGAGCGACTACACGTTCTTCTCCACCCGCAACAACGCCCGCTGGAATGCGATGTTCGGCCTGGGCCTGGAAAGCGACAACCACAAGATCGGCTGGACCACGCTGTACGTGCACGACAGCCAGAAGGAAGCCCGCAGCCGCGCCGGCTTCGACTTCTCCGCCGGTGGCCAGGTGCGCGACGACAACACCTCCTGGATCGAGCGCGAACTGATCAACAACCAGCTCCACGGCAGCCACGCCTTCGGCGAGTACGGCGACCTGAAGATCGAATGGCGCGGCGCGGTGGCCAAGGCCACGCGCGAATCGCCGTACGAGACCAACGTCCGCTACCAGCGCAACGACGGCTACTGGGCGCACCTGGCCGGCGGCAACGCCACCAACGACTTCAACTTCAGCAACGTCGAGGACGAGATCGCAAGCGGCGGCGTCGACGTGAGCTGGCGACTGCCGATCGAGCGCGATTTCACCGTCTCCGGCGGCCTGGCCTACTCCGACAACGACCGCAACTTCCAGGAACGCCGCTTCCGCTACCGCGCCAACGGCACCCTGCCGTTCTACAACCAGTACCAGCGCATCGACTACCTGTTCTCGGACTACAACATCAGCAACGACCTGCTGGAGTTCGTCGAGATCACCGGTACCGGCCTGGGCGCGGCCGCCTACGACGCCACCCTCAAGACCAAGGGCGCCTACCTGCAGCTGGAGGGCGAGCTGGCCTCGTTCCTGCGCGGCAGCTTCGGCCTGCGCTACGAGGACGCGGTGCAGGCGGTGCACACCAAGGACATCTTCAGCGGCCAGCGCGACGGTGCCGTCGCTCCGCTGCGCAACAACTACCTGCTGCCGGCGCTGACCCTGACCTGGAACTTCGCCGACAACCAGCAGATCCGCTTCGGTGCGTCCAAGACCCTGGCCCGGCCGCAGTTCCGCGAGATGGCGCCGCAGCAGTACACCGACCCGGAAAACAGCAGCCGCCTGTTCGCGGGCAACCCGTACCTGGTCGACAGCGAACTGCTGAACTTCGACGCCCGCTACGAGTGGTTCTTCAGCCCGGGCGAGTACTTCACCGCCGGCGTGTTCTACAAGGACATCGACAAGCCGGTCGAGGCCAACATCAACACCCGCTCGGGCGGCACCATCTTCCAGAGCTACCTCAACGCGCCCTCGGCGACGCTCTACGGCCTGGAACTGGACGCCAAGAAGTACCTCGACCTGGGCGAATCGGGCTGGCTGGGCAACCACCGCCTGTACCTCGGCGGCAACTACACCTGGTCGGATTCGGAAGTGCAGGCCAAGGACGGCGACACCGTGCAGCCGTTCGGCTACCCGGCGCCGGTCGCGGCCACGCTGTTCATCCAGGACGGCGTGCGCATGCAGGGCCAGTCGGAGCATATCGCCAACCTGCAGCTGGGCATCGAGAGCGATGACGGCCTGTCGCAGGCGGCGCTGGTGGCCAACTACGTCAGCGAGCGCATCTCCGCGCGCGGCCTCCCGGGCCAGCCCGACTACCTGCAGGACCCCGGCACCACGCTGGACCTGGTGGTCAACAAGGGCTTCCCGCTGTGGAGCAGCAAGGCCAAGATCGGCTTCTCGGCGCGCAACCTGCTCGACACCAAGTTCCGCGAGTACCAGGAACGCGACGGCCAGCATGTCGACGTCTACCGCTACAAGCCGGGCATCAGCTACGACCTGAGCCTGTCGATCGAGTTCTGACCCGCCGCGGGCCGGGTGCGATCACCGATCGCCCCGGCCCGTACCAGATGGCAACCGGCTTTCAGGACTGTTGCAGATCGACGCGCGTCGCAACCTGGCGGTCACATTGCTGACGCATGCTGCGCGCTGCCGCAACCGGTGAGCGATGGTGCGTCGCGCAGTGTCCAGGTTCCTCCCTTCCCCACCCGCCCCCCCCCGCCAGGCCACCC
>JAFAFY010000369.1 GCA_023423235.1 Pseudomonadota bacterium | reverse complement strand
ACCACGTCGGCCAGCGGCACCTCGCCCTGGTAGGGGCAGCCGAGCACGGTGGAGACATAGCCGCGCACGCGCACGCCATCGGCCCTGGCCTGGGCCAGCACCGGGGCGAAGCGCTGCAGCGATTCGTCGATCGAGGCGTTGATGTTGCGGCGGTTGAAGGCCTCCGAGGCCGCCGTGAACACCGCAACCTCCTGCGCGCCGGCCGCGCGCGCGCGCGCATAGCCGGTCTCGTTGGGCACCAGCACCGGGTAGGCGATGCCGGGGCGTCGGTCGATGCCGGCAAACACCTCGGCGGCGTCGGCCAGCTGCGGCACCCATTTCGGGCTGACGAAACTGGTGGCCTCGATGGTGCGCAGGCCGGTGGCCGAGAGCCGGTCGATCAGCTCGATCTTGGTGGCGGTGGGAACGAGGGACTTCTCGTTCTGCAGGCCGTCGCGCGGGCCGACCTCGACGATACGGACGCTGGCGGGCAGCTTGCTCATGGCAGACGGGCGCGCTTGCGCATCGGGTGGGGCATCTTGGACACGGGTCTTGCGGCCTCCGGCGTGGGAACAGATGCGGGTTGCGGATCAGCCGGCCCAGCATGCCCGAAAAACACGTCGCGCCAGTAGACCCCCTGCAGTGCAGGCCGGAAGGGACATGGGCCGCGGTTGCGCAGCGCCCGGCGACAGCGGTGTTGCGCGACGCCCGGGCAGGCCTGGCGCCTGGCCCGGTACCGCGCTGCCGGCGGCTGGCGCGCTGCCCGGCCGCGCGCGTTACGCCTCGTCTTCGAGTGTCGCCAGTACCGCGTCGGCCTCGACGAACGCGCCGGCCTCGACCCGCAGTTCGGCCACGGTGCCCTCGCGCGGGGCGCGCAACGCCAGCTCCATCTTCATCGCCTCCATCACCAGCAGTTCCTGGCCCTCGGCCACGACATCGCCGGGCGCGACCTTGACCAGCACCACGCGGCCGGGCATCGGCGCGCGGATGCGGCCATCGCCGGCGGTCTCGCTGGCGGCTTCGGAGCGGTAGGGCGCGATGCGCTCGAAGCGCATGCGGCGGCGGCCGTCATGCAGGGCAACGTGGTCGTCGTCGGCGCGGGCGCGGAAGCGGTGGCCGATGCCATCGACGCGCAGCGACAGGGCCTCGTCCTGCAGGCGCGCGCCATCGACCCGGGCGTCGAATCCGGCGCCGCGCAGCCGGTAGTCGCCGGCCAGGCCGCTGGCGTGCAGTTCGTGGCGGGTGCCGCCGTGCTGCAGCACCAGCAGCCGTTCGCCGGCATGGCCGAGGCGCCAGCCATCGGCGCTCGCCCAGGGCGAATGCGGGTCGGGCGCGGCGCCGGCCGCGTCGCGGGCCTCGGCTTCCTGCCACAGCAGCGCGGTGGCTGCAGCGGCGGCGAGTTCCGCGCTGCCGGGCGCGGGCGCCGGCACCAGCACCTCGTCCAGATGCCGGTCGAGATAGCCGGTGTCGATGCTCGCCCCGGTGATCGCCGGGTGCCGCACCAGTTGTTCGAGGAAGGCGATGTTCGACTTCGGGCCTTCGATCTCGCAGGCCGCCAGCGCCTGGCGCAGGCGGGCGAGGGCGGCGGGGCGGTCGACGTCGTGGACGATCAGCTTGGCGATCATCGGGTCGTAGAAGATCGTCACCGTGTCGCCCTCGACCACGCCCGAATCCACCCGCACGTTCGGCGAGGGCGGCGGCAGGCGCAGCCGGGTCAGGCGGCCGGAGCCGGGCAGGAACCCCGCCTCGGGATCCTCCGCGTACAGGCGCACCTCGATGGCATGGCCGCGCTGGGCGATGGCGCCCTGCGCCAACGGCAGGGCCTCGCCGCCGGCCACGCGCAGTTGCCATTCCACCAGGTCCAGCCCGGTGACCAGTTCGGTGACCGGGTGCTCGACCTGCAGCCGGGTGTTGATCTCCATGAAGAAGAATTCGCCCGACGGCGCCACGATGAACTCCACCGTGCCGGCGTTGACGTAGTCGATGGCGCGCCCGGCCAGCACCGCGGCCTCACCCATGGCCTGGCGCAGGGCCGGGGTGAGGAACGGCGAGGGCGATTCCTCCAGCACCTTCTGGTAGCGGCGCTGCGCCGAGCACTCGCGCTCGTTGAGGTGGATCACCTGGCCGTGGCGGTCGCCGAAGACCTGGATCTCGATGTGCCGCGGGGATTCGATGTAGCGCTCCAGCAGCACGCGGTCGCGGCCGAAGGCGTTCCTGGCCTCGCGCTGGCAGCTCTCCAGGCTGGGCAGGAACCCGCCGGCCTCGCGCACGATGCGCATGCCCTTGCCGCCGCCGCCGTGCGCGGCCTTGATCATCAGCGGATAGCCGATCCGCTCCGCCTCGCTGGCCAGCCGCTGCGGCGACTGGTCCTCGCCGGTGTAGCCGGGCACCACCGGCACGCCGGCCGCGGCCATCAGGTCCTTGGCGCCGGCCTTGCTGCCCATCCGGCGCATCGACGCCGAGGACGGGCCGACGAACACCAGCCCAGCGGCTTCGACGGCATCGGCGAAGTCCGCGTTCTCGCTGAGGAAGCCGTAGCCGGGGTGGATGGCCTGGGCGCCGGACTGGCGCGCGGCCGCCAGGATCGCATCGCCGCGCAGGTAGGAATCCTGCGGCCGCGGCCCGCCGATCGGGTAGGCCGCGTCGGCCAGCCGCACATGCTGGGCGTCTGCGTCGGCCTCCGAGTACACCGCCACGGTACGGATGCCCAGGCGGCGCGCGGTGCGGATGATGCGGCAGGCGATCTCGCCGCGGTTGGCGATGAGGATCGAATCGAACATCGGGTCTAGCCTCCCCT
>JAFAFY010000367.1 GCA_023423235.1 Pseudomonadota bacterium | reverse complement strand
CGTCGGAGGTGGTGCCGGCCGGGGCGAGGAACGTGGCCCGGCAGCAGGCGCCGGGGCCTTGAGCGCATCGGTCGGCGGTTCTGGCGCGGCCGGCGGCGTGGACTCGGTATCGGTCATGCGCGCAGGTGCGGTCACGTCCCGGCTTTCGACCGCGGCGGCGGGCAGGGCTTCGGTAAACCGGCGCTGTTCTTCCCGCGCGGGCACATCGCGGTCGGCCGGCGCCCCGTCCATTGCCGGTTGCGCTTGCCGTGTCTGCATCGGCTCCGTGCGTTCAGGCGCCTCCGACCAGACCTCGGTGCGGGTGTCGGGAAGGGGGCGCAACTGCCAGGCCACGCCGACCGCGACCAGCAACGAGGCGGCGATGCCGAGGCCAACCGGCCAACGGCGGCGCCTGCGTGCGGACGGGCGCGCCCCTGCGCCTGCTGGTGCGGGCGCGCCGAGCGCGGCATCCGGCCGCGGCGCCGCGTGCGCGGACACCGCTTCGCGCGCGGCGGCGAGGATCGCCGCATCCAGTGCAGGCGGTGGCGAGGCATCGCTGCGCCCCAGTCGTTCGGCCAGGTCGCGCTCTTCGGGCGTCAGCGGTTCGTGGCGGTCGTGGCGGGTCATGTCGTCAACCTCGCGCGCAGCTTGTCCATCGCATAGCGCAGGCGCGATTTCACCGTTTCCCTGCCCACGCCGGTCATTTCGCCGATCTCCTCCAGTGTCAGTTCCTGTTCCAGCCGCAGCACGATGACTTCGCGCTGCTCCTCGGGCAGTTCCTCCAGCGCCAGTTGCAGCAGCCGGCGCTGCTCGAATTCCGACAGTTCGCGTTCCGGAGTACCGGGGTCGACGAGACGCGCCGTGCGCAGGTCGGCATCCTCGGGGGCGGCTGGACGATGCCGCGCGGCGCGCCAGTGGTCGGTCATGCGATTGTGGGCAATGCGGTAGAGCCAGGTCGTGAACAACGCGTCGGGCCGCCAGTCCTGGCGCGCGGTGATCACCCGTTGCCAGACGTCCTGGAAGATCTCCTCCGCCAGCGCGCGATTGCCCAGCTGGCGCACCAGGAAGCGGAACAGCTTGTCGCGGTGGCGCAGGTAGAGGGTCTCGAACGCCGCGGCGTCGCCGGCTACATACGCATGCATCAGCGATGCATCGTCGGGCGCTTCCTGCGGGCGGGCGACATCGTTCATCCCGCGCAGGTTAAGGCCTGCGGGCGGGTCCGGGAAGCCTTGTGCGTCCCGATACGGGCGCGCGCAACGGCGCGAGGATGCCGGGATTTCGAGCCGAAGGACTGACATGCAGGCGCAAACGTACGGCTTGCGGCATCGGGGTTGTCGGCGGCCGGGGACGGCGTCACGATGAGCCGGCATTCCGGGCGGCCAAGGGGGCCTGCACACCGTGTCCTCGCGTTCGCTACCGCCGCCGCACCAGGGCGACATCGTCTCGCGCCTGATGCACATCCTGGCGACCCGGCCACCGCGGGTGCGGGCGGCCATCGCCTGGCGCTGCACGGTGCTGGGCGAGGACGGCATCTGCGCCGGAGATGCGGATCGCGCGCTGCGCGAGCGGGCCAGCGCGCGTGCCGCGGGCGCCCTTGGTGCCGCCGGGCAGGCCGGGGATCACGGCGGCGGAGGTGACGCCGGCGCGGATTTTTCCGGCTTGCGCGACGTCGAGGTCGACGATGCCCGCCTGGCAATCGGCTTCGAGACCGACAATGCGGCCGACCGCGTCGCTGCCGAGGCCTGGGCCGCGTTGGCTTCGGTCTCGGCGGCGATGGCGCTCGATGGCGCCCGTTCTGCGGTGCGCCTGGAATCGCTGCGGCGCTCCGAGCGCCTGCAGCAGGCGCTCTACGAGATCGCCAACCTCGCGAGTTCGACGCTGGAAATGCGCGAGGTGCTGGTGCGCATCCACGCCGTGGTCGACCGTCTCACGACGGCCAAGAATTTCTACATCGTGCTCTACGACGACCTGCGTGAGCGCCTGCGCTTCCTGTATTTCGTTGACGAGCGCGACCCCTGGATCGCCGATCCGGACCGGGAACTGCATGTCAGCGAGATGCCCAACAGCCTGACCATCGCGCTGCTGCGCCACGGCCAGCCGATGCTGGGCCCTTCGGCCGCGCTGCGCCTGGCCCACCGGGTCGAGACCGACCCCGTGCATGGCCCCGACAGCGCCGACTGGCTGGGCGTGCCGCTGCGCCGCGACGGCCGCGTCTGCGGCGCGCTGGTGGTGCAGAGCTACGACCAGCCCGACCGCTACACCCAGGACGACCGCACGCTGCTGGAGTTCGTCGCCCAGCACATCCTGACCTCGCTCGAGCGCAAACAGGCGCATGCCGAGCTCGAGCGCCGGGTGGCCTCGCGCACCCTGGAATTGCAGGAAGCCAACCACGACCTGCAGGCGCAGATCCTCGAGCGCGCGCGCGCGGAGCGGCTGCAGGCGGCGCTGTACCGGATCAGCGAGCTCTCGGTCGCCGCCGGCAGCCTGGAGCGCTTCTACGCCGACCTGCACGCCATCATCGGCGAACTGCTGTACGCGCGGAATTTCTACATCGCCATGCTGTCGGCCGATGGCGCCCGCATCGAGTTTCCCTACTCGGTGGACGAGCGCGACACCGTGCGCAGGCCGCGCGAGCGTTCCAACGGCCTGACCGAATACGTCATCGCCAGCGGCCAGCCGCTGCTGGTGCGGCGCGAGGGCATCCTGATGCTGGAGTCCTGCGGCGAAGTGCGCAGCCGCGGTTCCCACGCGCATTGCTGGCTGGGCGTGCCGTTGATGCGGGACGGCCGGCCGGTCGGGGTGATCGCGGTGCAGAGCTACGACCCGGACATCGCGTTCGCCACCAGCGACCAGGAACTGCTGGTGTTCGTCGCCCAGCACATCGACGGCGCGCTGGACCGTAAGCGGGCCCAGGACGCGCTCAAGGCTGCCCACACCGAGCTGGAGTTCCGGGTCGAGGCGCGCACCCGCGAGCTGGAGGAGGCCAACCGCGAACTGCGCGCGCAGATCGGCGAGCGCGTGCGCGCGCAGCAGCGCCTGGTGCACCAGGCGCGCCACGATCCCTTGACCGGCCTGCCGAACCGGGTGCAGTTCCTCGAATGCATGGACACCGCGCTGGCGCCGCGCGAGGACGGTGCCAGCGCGCCGTTCGCGGTGCTGTTCCTCGACCTCGACCGCTTCAAGCTGGTCAACGACAGCGTCGGCCACGCTGCCGGCGACGCGATGCTGGTCGAAACCGGCAACCGCATCTCCGCGTTGCTGGGGCCCGACGACCTCGTTGCACGCCTGGGTGGCTATGAGTTCGCGCTGATGCTCGGCGGCGTGGACGACCCGACGGTGGCCGAGGCGATGGCCGATTCGATCCTGGCGGCGCTTGCCAGGCCGATGTGGGTCGCCGGGCGCGAACTGTACCCCTCGGCCAGCATCGGCATCGCCATGTCGCATGCCGACTACGCCACGGGCGATGGCCTGCTGCGCGACGCCGACGCGGCGATGTACCGCGCCAAGGCCTGCGGCCGCGACCGCAGCGAGCGCTTCGACGAGCGCATGCGCGCCGAGGCGACGCGGTTGCTGGACCTGGAGGCCGACCTGCGCCGGGCGATCCTGCAGGACGCCTTCGCGCCGTATTTCCAGCCGATCGTGCGCCTGTGTGATGGCGAGGTCGTCGGTCACGAAGCGCTGCTGCGCTGGCAGCACGAACTCCACGGCACGCTGCTTCCGGCCGAATTCATCGGCGTGGGTGAGGACAGCGGCCTGATCGAGCAGGTCGACTGGCTGATGTACCGCAAGGTCATCGCGCGCATGACCACGGCCGACTATCCCGGCTATGTCTCGATCAACGTCTCGCCGCGGCATTTTCGCTCCGACGATTTCGTCGAGCGCCTGCTGCATCTCATCGACACCGCTGGCGCCGACCCGCAGCGGCTGCGGATCGAGATCACCGAAGTCGCGCTGCTCGACGACGCCCCGCGCGCGCTGCGCATGCTGCGCACCCTGCGCGAACGCGGGGTGCTGGTGCTGCTGGACGACTTCGGTACCGGGTTTTCGGCGCTGTCCTACCTGCACCGGTTCCCGATCCATGCGCTGAAGATCGACCAGAGCTTCGTGATCGGACTGGGCAGCGAGATGCACGCCGAAAGCCTGGCGTTGGTGCGCGCGATCCTGGCGCTGGCCGGCACCCTGGGCATCGACACGATCGCCGAGGGCATCGAGTCGCTGCAGCAGCGTGAACTGCTGGTCGGCCTGGGTTGCCAGTGCGGGCAGGGCTTCCTGTACGGCAAGCCCTGCCCGGAAATCGCATCGAGCGCAGCAACGCAGGCGGTGGTTGCCGGATGAACCCCTCCACGCCCACGCCCGCGCGAGCACATGCACCGACTGCGGGCCGCGTAAAGGCGGGCTGCGGAAGGGCAGGGCCATAGACCTTGGACCCTGCCGGCCGCAACGATGGCGATGCGGCGCGCGAAGCGGATGCCGGACATGGCGATGGCCCCGCCGACTGACCTCGGCGCCCGCATCGACCGATACCGTTGCTGCCTTCCGGCCCTGGCGGGATTTTCGACCTAGCGTCGCGAGGGGCCGACGGGGCCACCATGGAGACGTGCGCCGGACCTTGCGCCCGGCCCCCGCCGCGTGCCGCCGTCGGGGACGCGGATTCTAGCAGGCCCGCTTCTGCCAGGCCAACGCCGCGGCGGTCGCCGCCTCGCCCGGGCAGGGCCTTGCACCGCGCACAGGTTGCCCGCATCACCGCCGTCCCGCCAGATGGACTGCTTCACCACCGTTCCTTGTGGCGCTGCCCGCCCACGGCTAGAATGACCGGCCCGCAGCGGCCCGCCGCTGTATCACGTGCCCGCACGTGCCGGGACAGGTTCAGGAGAGGTGTCCGAGTGGTTGAAGGAGCACGCCTGGAAAGTGTGTAAGCGTCTAAACCGCGCTTCGGGGGTTCGAATCCCCCTCTCTCCGCCAGATACTAGAAAACCCCTGATTTTTCAGGGGTTTTTTGTTTTTCGGAGAAAAACGGCCTGGTCCATGGATTGGTACATTCATGCGCCTGCCTCGCTACCTGCTCCAACGCCCCAGCGGCTACACCTTCCGCTTGGTCATCCCCAAGCACCTACGCCCACAGTTCGACGGACGCGGCGAGATCAGGCGAAGCCTGCGGACGCATGATCCACGCCTGGCCATGGCATGGTCTGGCGCGTTGTTGCTGGCCTACCATGCGGCTATCGCACGGGTGGAGGCCTCGGGGATGGTGTGGCGGAAAAAGGACGATGACGAACTGGCGCAGGCATTGGGCCTGACCGGCGGGCGCAAGCCGAAAGACTGGAAGGTGGTACATGCCTCCGGCCATTCGATTGAACTGCCGGACACCGACGACAAGGCGGCCGACCTAGCCGCCGCCAAAGAGGCCGCGGCCTTCCTGGCCGAGTTGTACGGCGGCGCCGGCCCCTTGGCGAACCGGCCCGCACCGACGGCGCTGCCGATCCCGCCGCCGCCTGGCCCACCGCCTGGCGTCCATAACAGCCGGACAGACAGCGCCGTAGACTTCTGGCTTAAAGCGGAGCGGCCGAACTTCACCACGCCAGCCCGCTTGAAGAC
>JAFAFY010000354.1 GCA_023423235.1 Pseudomonadota bacterium | reverse complement strand
CTGCAAGTCCATGCGCGCTACGCGCCCGGCGACCTGCACCCAACAGCGCCTCGCGTGACGAGCCGGCGCTGGGCTTTCCAGCGCGCGATTCGCGGATGGACGGACGCGCGGATTCACGGCCAATGCTGGCGGCGCAGCGACAGGCGCCGGGCCAGGGCATCGGCCAGCGCATGGACCGCCCGCACCAGTCCGTCCATTGCCTCCTGATGGCCGCCTCCGTTCGCCAGGTCCACCGTGTACTCGGCGGACCGCATCGAGGCGCTGTTCAAGCGCCAGCGGCCGAGCTCGACCGCGGTGCCCAGACGCGCGTGCTGCAGCGTCAGGGTCGCCCACGAGGCGTAGGGGCGTCTTCTGAAAACACCTACCACCAGCATGAAATCCTCGCGCCCCAGATCGATGTCGACCTGTCCCGGCAATTGCTGCGGCTCGAGGCGTCGCGCCTCCAAGTCCAGCCACCAGCCGGGCAGCGACGCATCCTGTCGCGCCATGACCGCCTCACGACGCAGCAACGCACGCTCATGCGCCCGCAACCACACGATGCAGATCGGCACCAGCATTATGGCGACGACGGCCATCGGCAGCAGCGGCGCCTGGAACCTGGCATAGAGCACGTGCATCGGCACCGACAGCAGCGCCATCGCCGCGAAGCCGGCGGCGAACAGGCGCAGGCTGCCCCGGCGGTCGAGCGACGGGAAGCCCTGGCGCGCGGAAAGGAATACCCGCGGTGCGGTCTCGACGTCGCGGGTCAGTTCCCGCAGTCGCTGTCGCACGCGGGTATAGGTGTTCGGGCTCGGGCTGGAGGTCGGTGTCATCGGGACAGCAAAGGCGGCAGTTGTGTGCGGGCCTGCGCGCCGCTTGCGAAGGCCGACAGGCCATCCATGGCGGGCGTCATGCGCCACGGCCAGGGAACGGGGACCGGGGGAACGCCGGGATACTAGAGCGGCGCGCAGGCCTTGCGCAAAGCGGCGCGAAACCGCGCGGCTTGCGGCTCTCCGGCCACGGGCCAGCATGCGCAGGCCATTGCTTGCAGCCTGGAACCTCATGGGAGCTCGTCGGCGGGGCTGACGGTCCCGTGCATGTGCTGGCGACAGTCCGGACCCGCCTGCAGCCCCGCTTCACTTTCTTCACGCTGAAAATGAATGGGAGAAAACACCGGACCAGAACGCCACCAGTCCGCCATGGAAACGCTTTCAGAGGCTTCCGCGCAGGCGTATCGTGAACGCCTGTTCATCCTCCCCACAGGCCTTTCCATGTTCCGCAAACTTGCCCTCGCGTTGGCCGTCACGGCCGCGTTTTCCGCTGCGCCGCTGTCCGCCCAGCAACTCGACTACGCCAACCAGCAGCGCTGGCAGTCGGTCCACGACCAGTCACAGTCCCCGATCGACATCCAGACCCGCCAGGCCCAGCCGGCCGACACCGAGGAGGACAACACACTGGTCTTCCGCAACACCGAAGCGGCCGGCCTGAAGGTCGTCGACAACGGCCACGCCGTCGAGATCGAGGTCAAGGGCCCCGATGCGCTGATCCGCGGCCGGCATTTCGACCTGGTGCAGATCCATTTCCACGCCGCCAGCGAACACACCATCGACGGCGAGCACTTCCCGCTCGAAGGCCACTACGTGTTCCGCGCCAAGGACGGCCGACTGGCCGTGGTCGGGGTGATGTACCGCGAAGGCGCTCCCAACCCGATGGCGGGCGAGGTGCTGGAAGAACTGGCCGAGGCCGACGAGGGCGAGATCGAACACGAGGACATCGCCGAGATGCTGCCCGCGGTCAAGAGCTACCACCACTACCTGGGTTCGCTGACCACGCCGCCCCTGACCGAGAACGTCGAGTGGTACGTGCTGGACCAGCCCGTGACCCTCTCGGCGGCGCAGATCCGCGGCTTCGAGCAGCGCTACAGCCGCAACAACCGCATGATCCAGCCGCTCAACGGCCGACCGCTGATCCACGCTGCAGCGCAGCACTGATCGCGCGCCAGACCGGCCTGTAAACGCCACCGCGGTGCGTCATGGTCGCACCGCGGTGGCGTACTACAATGCGCGCCCGCTTTCGTGACCGGAGTCCGCATGCGCGCATTTTCCCTGGGCGACGACATCGACGCGCTGCGCGATGCAGTGCGTCGCTTTGCCGAGGCGGAGATCGCGCCGCGCGCGGCTGCGATCGACCACGACAATGCCTTCCCCCAGGACTTGTGGCCGAAGCTCGGCGAACTGGGCCTGCTGGGCATGACCGTCCCCGGGGAGTACGGCGGCAGCGAGATGGGCTATCTCGCGCACCTGGTGGCGATGGAGGAAATCTCGCGCGCATCCGGTTCGGTCGGCCTGAGCTACGGCGCGCATTCCAACCTGTGCGTCTCCAACCTCTACGCCAACGGCAACGACGCGCAGCGCGCGAAGTACCTGCCGAAACTCTGCAGTGGCGAGTGGAAGGGCGCGCTGGCGATGAGCGAGCCCGGCGCCGGCTCCGACGTGGTCGGCTCGATGGCCTGCCGCGCCCGGCTGCGCGACGGCCACTGGGTCGCCA
>JAFAFY010000353.1 GCA_023423235.1 Pseudomonadota bacterium | reverse complement strand
TGGATACGCCAGGCGTCGACCGGATATTTACGGACGGTGTCTCCGGCATGCGCGCAGGCTCGGGAAAAGGGGGCACAGGGTAAACTCCGCCATCCCCCTCACGCGAGCGGTCACGTCACGATGCTGCAGCCCGTCCTGCTGTCCGGAGGTTCCGGAACCCGCCTGTGGCCGCTGTCGCGCGAGGCCTATCCCAAGCAGTTCCTGCCGCTGGTTGGCGAGCGCACCATGCTGCAGGACACCTGGCTGCGGGTGGCGGCGCTGGCCGATGCGGCGCCGATCGTGGTCGCCAACGAAGAGCACCGTTTCCTCGCCGCCGAGCAGTTGCGCCAGATCGGCGCGCCGACGCCTTCGATCCTGCTCGAACCGGTGGGTCGCAACACCGCGCCGGCAATCGCGGCGGCGGCGATGCAGGCGATGCGCGGCGGTGCCGACCCGCTGCTGCTGGTGTTGCCCTCCGACCATGTGGTGCGCGACGTTGCCGGCTTCCAGACCGCGGTGCGCGAAGCCTTGCCGGCCGCCGAGGCGGGCGCGCTGGTGACCTTTGGCATCGTGCCGGATGCGCCGGAAACCGGTTTCGGCTACATCCAGGCAGGCGCGAGCCAGGCAGGCGCGAGCCAGGCGGGCGCGGGCCTGGCCGGCGATGGCCAGTCCGCAGGCCGCGGCGTGCGCGTGGTGCTGCGGTTCGTGGAAAAGCCCGACGCGGACACCGCGCAGCGCTATCTCGCCGACGGCGGCTATTACTGGAACAGCGGCATGTTCCTGTTCCGCGCTTCGCGCTATCTGGAGGAACTGGCGCGATTCCGGCCCGATATCGTCGCCGCGGTACGCGCCGCGTTCGACGCCGCGGTCATCGATGGCGATTTCGTACGCCTGGACAAGGCCGGCTTCGCCGCCTGCCCGGCGGATTCGATCGACTACGCGGTGATGGAGAAGACCGACCGCGCCGCGGTGCTGGCGGTGGACATCGGCTGGAACGATGTCGGCTCGTGGTCGGCGCTGTGGGCGGTCAGCCCGCAGGACAACCACGGCAACGCCTACCACGGCGATGTGATCGCGATCGATTCGCGCAACAGCTACGCCTATGCGCGGCGCCTGGTGGCGCTGGTCGGGGTCGACGACCTGGTGGTGGTGGAGACCGACGATGCGGTGCTGGTGGCGCGCAAGGACCGCGTGCAGCAGGTCAAGGACGTCGTCGCCCGGCTCAAGGCCGAGCAGCGCAGCCACGCGGTGCTGCACCGCGAGGTCCACCGCCCCTGGGGCAGCTACGACTCGATCGACGCCGACACCGGGTTCCAGGTCAAGCGCATCAAGGTCAAGCCGGGCGGGCGGCTGTCGCTGCAGTCGCACCAGCACCGCGCCGAGCACTGGATCGTGGTCCGCGGCACCGCGCGGGTGACCCGCGACAACGATGTCTTCGAGCTGCACGCCAACCAGTCCACGTACATTCCGCTGGGCGCGCGCCACCGCCTGGAGAATCCCGGCAGCGAGACGCTGGAGCTGATCGAGGTGCAGTCGGGCGGCTATCTGGGCGAGGACGACATCGTCCGCTACGAGGATGTCTATGGCCGCAGCTGAGGCGCCGGATGCGGGGGGCGGATGTGGTCGAACAGGCCGCCCTCGGCGAAGTGCACCTGCTCGGCCCGGCGCCAGCCGCCAAAGGCGTCGTCGACGCTGACCATGGGCAGGTTGCGGAACCGCGCCAGCTGCGAGGGCGGCACGGCATCGGGCACCGCAGGGCGGTAATGATGCTGGGCGGCGAGGCGCTGCCCGGTCGGTGAATACAGCCAGTGCAAGTAGGCCTGGGCGACGTCTTCGTTGCCGTGCGCGCGGGCGTTGCGGTCCACCACGGCGACCGGTGTCTCCGCGCGGATGCTCAGGCTGGGGTAGACGATCTCGAAATGCCGGTTGGTCTGCGGGTCGGTCAACGTGCGCAATGCCTCGTTTTCCCAGGCCACCAGCACGTCGCCGTTGGCCTGGCCGACGAAGCCCTCGGTCGCGCCGCGCGCGCCCGGTGCCAGCTCGGGGGCGTTGGCATACAGGCGGCGCATGTAATCAAGCACCTGGCGGCCGTCGCGGTAGGTGCGCGACGCCCAGGCCCAGGCGGCCAGATAATTCCAGCGCCCGCCGCCGGAGGTCCTGGGGTCGGGCGTGAGCACGCGCAGGCTCGGGCGGGCGAGATCGCCCCAGTCGCGGATCGCGTGCGGATTGCCCTTGCGTACCAGGAACACGACCGTCGAGGTGTAGGGCGCGCTGTTGCGTGGCAGGCGCTGTTGCCAGTCCTTGGCCAGCAGGCCGGCATCGGCCAGCCGGTCGATGTCGCGCGACAGCGCCAGCGTGACCACATCGGCCTGCAGTCCGCCCAGCACCGCGTCGGCCTGCTGCCGCGAGCCGCCGTGGGACTGCTCGACCACGACGCTGTCGTCGCTGCGCTGGCGCCAGTGGCTGGCGAACGCGGCGTTGTAGTCGGCGTAGAACTCGCGCGTGGGATCGTAGGAGGCATTGCGGAGCACGATCTCGCGCTCCTGGGCATGCGCGCAGCAGGCGGCCAGGCACAACAACAGGAGCGTGGGCAGTCGTAGCATCGCGGCGCGTGGCAAGTGGGAGCGGCCGATGCTGTGCGCTTGCCGCGCCGCATGCAACGTGTGGCGTGCAACGATCCGACCTGCCAATGGATCAAAAAGCGTCCTCAGACAGCTGGACGCAGGCCGCCGCGACAGCTTAGTCTTTCCATCCTTTCATCGCGATTAAGCGATTGATTGCAGAAGGCGGTGGACCCAAGCCATGACCCTGACCCAACTGCGTTACCTGGTGGCGATTGCCGACGCCGGCCTCAACATCACCCTGGCCGCCGAGCGCGTGCACGCGACCCAGCCAGGGCTGTCGAAGCACCTCAAGCAGCTTGAGGACGAGCTGGGCTTCCAGTTGTTCCAGCGTCGCGGCCGCAGCCTGGAAGCGATCGCGCCGGCGGGCGAGCGGGTGATCGCGCATGCGCGCGTGATCCTGGACGAGGCTGCCAACATCCGCAGCTACGCCGCCAACGCGCGCGGCGAGCAGGCCGGCCGCCTGCTGCTGGCTACCACGCATACCCAGGCGCGCTACGTGCTGCCGCCGGTGATCGCCGCGATCCGGCGCAGCTTTCCGCAGGTATACGTGGACCTGCAGGCGGTGGGCGATGCGGAAGTGCTGCAGAATCTCGCCCAGGGCAATGCCGACCTGGCCCTGATCAGCACTGCCGGCCGCGAGCCCGAGGGCGGGCTCGCGATCCCGCTCTACCGCTGGCGGCGTGTACTGCTGGTCCGCCGCGGCCACCCGCTGACCGCGCTCGCCCGCGCACCGACGCTGGCCGAGCTGGCCAGGCACCCATTGATCAGCTACGAATCCTCGACCCGGGCCGATTCCTCGTTGCGCTGCGCCTTCACGGCTGCGGGCGCCGAGCCGCAACTGGCGATGACCGCGCGCGACGCCAACCTGATCAAGACCTACGTGCGCGCAGGATTGGGCGCAGGCCTTCTGGCGGAAATGGCGGTCGCTGCGGACGAGCCGGGCGACGTGCAGGTGCTGCCTGCACCCGATGCACTGCCCGAATGCACCACCTGGGCAGTGGTGCCGCGCGGGCGGGTGTTGCGCGACTATGCTGCAGCGCTGCTGCATGCGCTGGCGCCGCAGATCGACCCGCGCGACCTGCGGCGCGCACTGGAAGGCAACGCCGATCCGGTGTGGCCGGAGGCGCCAGCCTGGCGGGCGGCACCGCGTCAGGCGGCGGCCTGATCGGGAAATCGAACCACCGGTGCGGGTGGCGCGCCGCCGGCGACGGCGCTGGCCGACAGGAAACTAGCGGCCGCGGAACAGGCTGACCACGCCCAGGATCAGCATCGCGCCGAGGATCGCGCCGATGAAGCCCGCGGGCTGCCCCGCGCTGTACCAGCCCATGCGCTGGCCCAGCCAGCTGGCGACGATGGCGCCGCCGATCCCCAGCAGCGTGGTGAGGATCAGGCCGATCCGCTGGCGTCCCGGCATTACCAGGCGCGCGAGGATGCCGACCACCAGGCCGACGAGAATGATCCACAGCCAGCTGCTGTTGCCGAGAAACTGTTCCATGCCTGCCTGATTCCCCCTGTGTAGTGCCTCGAGTTGCGGAACCGGCACGACGGCGTCGTGCCGGATGCGATGCCGTCAACAGCAGCCGTGGTTGCCGTGCCGGGTGCCGCTGTCGGCTGCGACCGCCGAACCGGTGGTCTCGCCGCGCTGGCTGGCCTCATGGTGCGCCAGAATCACCCGCGCGACCGAAGCCGTCACGCGCTTGCCCATCTCGATATGCAGGAACTCGTTGGGGCCGTGCGCATTGGAATGCGGGCCCAGCACGCCGGTGATCATGAACTGCGCGCCGGGGAACTTCTCGCCGAGCATGCCCATGAACGGGATCGAGCCGCCTTCGCCCATGTACATCGCCGGCTTGCCGAAGAACGCCTGGCTGGCCTCGTCGATCGCCTTGCCCAGCCACGGCGCCATGGCCGGCGCGTTCCAGCCGGTCGCAGCCTTCTCCAGCACCAGGGTGACCTCCGCGCCGTTGGGCGGATCGCTGACCAGCGCCTGCTGCAGCAGTTCGCCGGCCTGCTTGCCATCGACGGTCGGCGGCAGCCGCAGCGACAGCTTGACCGCGGTATGCGGGCGCAGCACGTTGCCGGCCGACTGCAGCGACGGGATGCCGTCGACGCCGGTCACCGACAGCGCCGGGCGCCAGGTGCGGTTGAGCACCAGCTCGGCCACGTCGTGGGAGACCTGGCCCTGCGCATCCTTGGGGAACATCGGTTGCAGGCCGGGCACCAGCGGGAACTTGTCGTAGATCGCGGTATCCAGCACCTCGGCCGCGCGCCGGGCCTGCTGCAGGCGCTCGGCGGGAATCTCGGCATGCAGGCCCTCGACCAGGATGCGGCCGCTGTCCTCGTCCTCGATCCGCGACAGCAGCTGGCGCAGCAGGCGGAAGCTCGACGGCACCACGCCCGAGGCATCGCCCGAGTGCACGCCTTCCTCCAGCACCTTGACCGTGAGGTTGCCGCCGGCCAGGCCGCGCAGCGAGGTGGTGCACCACAGTTGCTCGTAGTTGCCGCAGCCCGAATCCAGGCAGACCACCAGCGACGGCTTGCCGATGCGTCCGGCCAGGTGGTCGACGTAGGCCGGCAGGTCGTAGCTGCCCGATTCCTCGCAGGCTTCGATCAGCACCACGCAGCGCGCGTGCGGCAGTTGCTGCTCGTGCAGCGCCAGGATCGCGGTCAGCGAACCGTAGATCGCATAGCCGTCGTCGGCGCCGCCGCGGCCGTAGAGCTTGCCGTCGCGCAGCACCGGGTTCCACGGCCCCAGGTCCGGGTCCCAGCCGGTCATTTCCGGCTGCTTGTCCAGGTGGCCGTACAGCAGCACGCAGTCGTCGTCGCTGCCGCCATGCGCGGCCGGGATCTCGATGAAGATCAGCGGCGTGCGGCCTTCCAGCTGCACGACGTCCAGTTGCATGCCCGGGATTGCCTGCGCGCCGGCCCAGCCCGCCATCAACTGCACCGCGCGGTCCATGTGGCCGTTCGCCACCCAGTCCGCGTCGAACATCGGCGACTTGTTGGGAATCTTTATGTATTCAATCAGTTGCGGGAC
>JAFAFY010000246.1 GCA_023423235.1 Pseudomonadota bacterium | reverse complement strand
TCTACGTGCAGTCGGTGCTGTGGGGCATCAACGCCTTCGACCAGTGGGGCGTCGAGCTGGGCAAGCGCATCGCCGGCGAGCTGCTGCCCGCGGTGCAGGGCGGTGACGTGGCCGTTGCCGACCCGGTGACGCGTGCGCTGCTGGACGAGATCCGCGCCCGCCGCGGCTGAGGGTTGCCGGCGGCGTCGCCGGGGTTGCGGCGCCGATTCTCCAGCACAACGCGCTGTGCATTACGTGGGGTTGCGACGCTGCGGCTAGACGCCATGCCGGCGCAGCGCCCAGTCGACGTGTTCGTCGACCAGTGCATCGCCCGAATCCTGCCGCGCGCGCAGGGCCGCCAGGTTTTCCGGCGTCGTCGGCGCATTGCCCAGCGCGACCGCGAGATTGCGCAGCCAGCGGCGATGGCCGCTGCGGCGGATCGGCGAGCCCTCGGTGCGTTGCAGGAACTCGTCCTCGTCCCAGGCGAACAGCGTGGCCAGCGTGGCCGTGTCGAGCTGGTTGCGCGCGCGGAAATCGGGCTCGTCGGTGCGCCTGGCGAACTTGTTCCACGGGCAGGCCAGCTGGCAGTCGTCGCAGCCGAAGATGCGGTTGCCGATCAGCGGGCGCATGGCCTCGTCGATCGCGCCGTCGTGCTCGATCGTCAGGTAGCTGATGCAGCGGCGCGCGTCGAGCCGGTGCGGGGCGGTGATCGCGCGCGTCGGGCAGACCTCGATGCAGCGCACGCAGCTGCCGCAATGCGCGCTGGCCGGCGGGTCGATCGGCAACGGCACGTCGATGTAGATCTCGCCAAGGAAGAACCACGAGCCGCCGCGGCGG
This sequence comes from Pseudomonadota bacterium, assembly GCA_023423235.1. Classification (GTDB taxonomy): domain Bacteria; phylum Pseudomonadota; class Gammaproteobacteria; order Xanthomonadales; family Xanthomonadaceae; genus Luteimonas. Next base: position 3,270 of record JAFAFY010000246.1, on the reverse strand, counting down.
TCGATCAGGCAGGTGTGCTTGCCGATCCAGCCAAGCCCGGCGTTGCGCGCCAGCGCCCGCTCCAGCACCGGCGCCGAATCCACGAACACGCGGTGGCCGAACGGGCCGATCTCCGCGCCGATGCGGTGCGCGAGTTGCTGCAGGCGGTTGCGCATCAGCTTGTGGTAGTCGCGGCCCAGGGCGTAGCGCGCGACATAGGCGCGGCTGCCGTCGGCCAGGGTCTGCCAGGCGCTGTCGTCGTCGTTGCGGCCGTAGTCCAGGCCCACCGAGATCACCCGCACGGTGCCGGGGTGCAGCTGCGCGGGGCGCGCGCGCAGCTCGCCGTGGCGCGCCATCCAGTCCATGGTCCCGTACAGGCCCTGGGCCAGCCAGTCGCGCAGGTGCGCCGCGTCCTCGCCCAGCTCGATCCCGGCGATGCCGCAGCGCTGGAAGCCCATGTCGGCCGCCAGCGCCTTGATGCGCGCGGCGATATCGGCCGGCGCACTGGTGGCGGTCAGGGCGGGGAGCGGGGGCGGGCGCATGGCACGGGAAGTATAGAATCCGGCCGATGAGCCGCATCCGCACACCGCAAGCGCAGCCCGGCACGCCGCTGTACGCCGCCGCCGCGTTGCGCGCGCTGGAGGCGGCCGCGATCGCACAGACCGGCGGCGATGCCGGCGAGCTGATGGCGCGCGCCGGGCTGGCGGCCTGGCACACGGTGCTGGCGCACTGGCCCCGTGCGCAGCGCATCGCCGTGGTCTGCGGCCCTGGCAACAATGGCGGCGACGGCTACGTGCTGGCCACGCACATGCAGGCGTCCGGACGCGAGGTGCGCGTCTGCCGGCTGAGCGCGCATGCGCCGGCGACCGCGCTCGCGCGCGATGCCTGCGCGGCCTTCGTCGCCGCGGGCGGAGGGGTCGAGGTCATCGAGGCGCAGGTGCCGGCGGTGGACCTGATCGTCGATGCCCTGTTCGGCATCGGCCTGTCGCGCGCGCTCGATGGCCAGGCCGCCGCGCTGGTCGAGGCGATCAATGGCGCCCGGGTGCCGGTGCTGGCGCTCGATGTGCCCAGCGGTTTCGATGCCGACCGCGGCAGCGCGCCCGGCGTCGCCGTGCGGGCCACGCGCACCGTTCAGTTCCTCGGCGCGCACGTCGGCCTGCAGACCGGTGATGGTCCGGATCACGCCGGCGCGCTGTCGCTGGCGACCCTGGACGTGCCCGCGTCGCTGCACGCCGATGTCGCGGTCGCGGCGCGACGGGTGGACGCGGCGGATCTTGCGCACTGGCTGCGGCCGCGTGCGCGTAATGCGCACAAGGGCACGTCGGGCCGGGTGCTGGTGGTCGGTGGCGACAGCGGCAAGGGCGGCTCGGTGATGCTGTCGGCCACCGCGGCGCTGCGCAGCGGCGCGGGCCTGGTCACGGTCGCCACCCGCGCCGCGCACGTCGGCGCGTTGCTGGCGCGCTGCCCCGAGGCGATGGCGGTCGATGTCGCCAGCGCCTCGGCGCTGGCGCAGTTGCTCGATCACGTCGATGTGATCGCGATCGGCCCGGGCCTCGGCCAGGGCGCGTGGGGCCACAGCCTGTTCGACGAGGTGCTGGGCGCGGACGCTGCGCTGGTGCTCGATGCCGACGCGCTGAACCTGCTGGCGGCATCGCCGCTGCCGCTGCCGGCGCAGACCGTGCTGACCCCGCATCCCGGCGAGGCCGCGCGACTGCTCGACAGCACCACCGCAGAGGTCCAGCGCGATCGCCCGGCCGCGGTGCGCGCGCTGGCGGCGCGCTTTGGTTGCACGGTTGTGCTCAAGGGCGCCGGTACCCTGGTCTGCGCGCCGGGTGGCGTGCCCTGGCTGGTGGCGGCCGGCAACCCGGGCATGGCCGTTGGTGGCATGGGCGATGCGCTGACCGGCTGCATCGCCGCGCTGCGCGGGCAGGGGCTCGACAGCGAGACGGCCGCGGTCTGCGGCGCGCTGCTGCATGGCGTGGCCGGCGATGTCGCGGCTGCCGATGGCGGCGAGCGCGGCCTGCTGCCCAGCGACCTGATCGCGCAGCTGCGGGCGCTGGCGAACCCGGACTGCGCGCCATGAGCACGACGGAACGGACCCTGCACCTGTCCGACGAGGCCGCGACCACGGCCCTTGGCCAGGTGCTGGCGGCGACCCAGCCGGCCAGCGCGATGGTGCACCTGCAGGGCGACCTGGGCGCCGGCAAGTCGACCCTGGCGCGCGGCTGGCTGCGCGCGTTGGGCGTCACCGGCCCGGTGCGCAGCCCCACCTACACACTGGTCGAGCGTTATCCGCTGGCCGGCGGGCGCGAGGCCCTGCACCTGGACCTGTACCGGATCGGCGATGCCGGCGAACTGGAGTTCCTGGGGCTGGACGATGCCGATGCGGCGCTGTGGCTGGTGGAATGGCCCGAGCGTGGTGCCCGCGCCCTGCCGCAGGTCGATCTGCGGGTCGAGCTGGCCCTGGATGGCGGTGGCCGCAAGGCGCGGCTGGTCCCGGTCAGCGCGGCGGGGGCGGCTTGGCTGCGCGCCCTCGACGCAAGCCGACGCTTGCAGTCCTTTCCTGAACCGAACCCGTAGGAAGCGTTCGCAGGTACCGGATTTACAACGATATATCGCTTGCATTGTCCAGGCCGTGGTGCTTGACTACGGGCCATGCGCATCCGGGGGATCAACCTGTCTCAGGCCATGCTGGCGATCGCGCTGGTCGCCGCGCTGTGCTGGAATCTCGCCTACGGCGCCGAATTGCGCGGTGTCGACCTGGGCACCGGTCCCACCGGCACCCGCGCCGAGCTCCGGCTCGACGGCAAGGCCGAGTTCTCGGTCATCTCCCTCGCCGATCCCCATCGCCTGGTCGTCGATCTGCCCGGCACCCGCCTGCGCAGCGGCGTGACCCTGCCCGGTGCCCGCGGCGTGGTCCAGGCCGTGCGTAGCGGCCAGCCGGTCCCCGGCACCACCCGCATCGTGTTCGACCTGGCCGGCGGCGTGGTCGCACCGCAGCCGCGGCTGGAGGAAGGTCCAGACGGCGCACGCCTGGTCATCGAATGGCCCGGCGATGGCGACGCCGATCCGATCGCACGCATCGCCCAGGCTGCCGTTGGCGGGTCGGGCATTGCGGCGACGACCGCTGCCGCCGGCCCTGTCGCGACGCCTCCTGCGGCGACGCCTGCCATCGATCCTGCCGTTGCCTCGAATGATGCCACCTCGCGGCTGATCTCCTCGATGCAGCCGGCCGCCCAGCCCGCCATTGCGACGCCCGCGCCGCAGCCGGTGCCGCCGGCGCCCGTGGCG
>JAFAFY010000243.1 GCA_023423235.1 Pseudomonadota bacterium | reverse complement strand
GTCCAGGGCGACCCGCGCAACGTCAAGCTCACCGGCGCGCCGGTGAAGATCAAGCAGGACATGGACGGTGGCGGCACCATGAATGCCACCGCCTCGCAGGTCGACTACGACCTGCAGGCCGACACCGTGGTGCTGACCGGCAACGCGGTGGTGCGCCAGCCCGGCGAAAGCAGCATTTCCGGCGAACGCATCGTCTACAACATGCGCACCGGACAGCTGCAGAGCGGCGGCGAAAGCGGCCGGGTCAAGATCCAGTTCCAGCCGCGCAACCGCGGCGCTTCCGGCGGAAGCAACTGATGCTGGTTGCCGAGGGTCTGCGCAAGCGCTACCGGCAGCGTGAAGTCGTCAAGGACTTCGGGCTGACCCTCGATGCCGGCGAGGTCGTCGGCCTGCTCGGCCCCAACGGCGCCGGCAAGACCACCTGTTTCTACATGATCGTCGGCCTGGTGCCCGCCGATGCCGGCAGGATCGTGCTCGACGGCCGCGACATCACCGCCGAACCCATGTACACCCGGGCCAAGCGCGGCGTCGGCTACCTGCCGCAGGAACCCTCCGTGTTCCGCAAACTGAGCGTCGCCGACAACATCATGCTGGTGCTGGAACTGCGCGAGGACCTCGACAAGCCCGCGCGCCAGACCGAACTGGCCAACCTGCTCGACGAACTGCAGATCACCCACGTTGCCGACCAGCTGGGCGCCAGCCTGTCGGGCGGCGAACGACGCCGGGTCGAGATCGCCCGCGCCCTGGCCGCCAACCCGCGCATGATCCTGCTCGACGAGCCCTTCGCCGGCGTCGACCCGATCTCCGTCGGCGAGATCCAGCGCATCGTCACCCACCTCAAGCAGCGCGGCATCGGGGTGCTGATCACCGACCACAACGTGCGCGAAACCTTGGGTATTTGCGACCGCGCGTATATCCTCAGCGACGGCGGCGTGCTCGCGCAGGGGGCTCCGGACGCGCTGCTGGCAAATCCCGACGTGCGCCGGGTGTATCTGGGGGAGTCCTTCCGTCTGTAACTGGCGCTTTCACTCGGGCAGGAGTTTCCGGGGACCATGAAGCCACGTCTGCAGACATCGCTGGGCCAGCACCTCGTCCTGACGCCCCAGCTGCGCCAGGCCCTGCACCTGTTGCAGCTGTCCACGGTGGAGCTGGAAGCGGAGATCGTCGCCGCGGTCGAAAGCAACCCCCTGCTGGACTGGGAAGAACCCGCGCCCATCACCGCGTCGCTGACGACCGACCAGGGCGGCACCGAGTCGCGCGGCGACGACCACCCCAGTGTCGATTCAGGCGATCCCGGGCAGGACGCCGCGGGCCCAGACCTTGGCGATGGCGGCGACTGGGATCCGGCCGAGGACAGCTGGTACGACCGCGCCAGCGGCAGCGCCGGCAGCAGCGGCGATCCCGACGGCGATGGCGACCCGACCGACCGCATCGTCCAGTCCGAGAACCTGCAGGACCACCTGGCCTGGCAGCTGCACCTCAGCCGCATGTCCGCGCGCGACCGCAGCATCGGCGCGGCGCTGGTGGATGCGATCGACGACGACGGCTACCTGCGCGAATCGCTCGACGACATCGCCGCCGCGCTGCTGCCGGACCTGCGCTGCAGCAGCGACGAGATCGCCGCGGTGCTGCGCCGGGTGCAGTGCTTCGACCCGCCCGGCGTGGGCGCCCGCGACCTCGCCGAATGCCTGCAGCTGCAGCTGCGCCTGCTGCCCGACGACACCCCCGGCAAGGCACTGGCCCTGCGCGCGGCGCGCGACCACATCGAACGCCTGCCGCGCCTGGGCGCCGCCGGCCTGGCCGAGGCGCTGGGCAGCAGCTGCGACGAAGCCGATATCGCCCTGCACCTGTTGCGCGGGCTCGATCCCAAGCCCGGCGCACAGATCGGCGACGTGCCGCACGACAACTACGTCACGCCCGACTGCGTGATCACCCGCCACAACGGTGTCTGGCGCGTCACCCTGGCCAACAACCCGTTCCCCAGGCTGACCATCCACCGCGGCTACGAGCAGATGATCCAGCATGTCGGCGCCGACGATGCAGGCTACCTGCGCGGTCGCCTGCAGGAAGCCCGCTGGCTGCTGAAGAACCTGGAAGCGCGCGGCGAGACCCTGCTCAAGGTGGTCCGCTGCCTCGCCCGGCAGCAGTCCGGGTTCCTCGAGTTCGGCGCCCGCGCCTTGCGCCCGCTGACCCTGCGCGAAGTGGCGGAAGAGATCGGGATGCACGAATCCACGGTGTCGCGCGCGGTCGCCCGCAAGTACGTCCACACCCCGCGCGGCACCCTGGCGCTGAAGGCCTTTTTCGACTCGGGCATCGGCACCGAGGGCGGCGGCGAGGCGTCCAGCACCGCCATCCAGCAGATGATCCGCAGCCTGGTGGATGCCGAGGACCCACGCAAGCCGCTGTCCGATGCCCGCCTGGCGGACCTGCTCAAGGCCTCCGGCGTGCCGGTGGCGCGGCGTACCGTGGCCAAGTACCGCGAGGCCATTCACATTCCTTCCTCTCATGAACGGGTGCGCATCGCCTGAACTCCGGGCGCCCGGCGTGGTCCCAGACAGTGCCGGCGAGGTGGCGGTTGCACCTCTCCCCGGCTGCGCTACTCTGTCCGGGACCGCCGGAAATCCCGCCGGCGTTCCTTCCCAAATCGTAGAAGGAGGTTGCCGATGCATGTCGAAACCCATGGCCACCAGATCGAGGTGACGCCCGCACTGCGCGATTACGTGGAAACCAAGCTCAAGCGCCTCGGCCGCCGTGTCGACAGGCCCCTGGGAATGCGCACCCAGCTCAGCGTCGAGAAGCCCAATCACAAGGCCGAAGCCACCTTCTCCCTTGCCGGCAAGACCCTGCACGCCAACGCCATTGCCGCCGACATGTACGCGGCGATCGACCTGCTGGCCGACAAGCTCGACCGGCTGATCGTCAAGCAGCGCAAGAAGTCGGTCGACGATTACCGCCGCGGCGAGAACCCTGCACGCGAGGGCGCTTTCGGCTAGGCTGCTGCTCCCACGAGAGTTCCCGGGCCAGCGCGGCATGCCATTTTCCGATCTGCTTTCGGCCGACCGTATCGTCATGCTCGTTGCGCCCGGTTCGCGGGATGTGGTGCTCGACGCCGCCGCCCGCCTGCTCGCCGGCAGTTCCCCCACCACCACGCCACCACTGGCCCAGGCGCTGCGCGAACGCGAGCGCCTGGGCAGTACCGGCATCGGCCGCGGCATCGCCATCCCGCATGCCCGCAGCACCGCCTTCCGTGAACCCCGCGCCGCGTTCCTGCGGCTCTCCCATCCCATCGAGTTCGGCGCCGCCGACGGCGTGCCGGTCGACCTGGTCTGCGCCATGTGCACGCCGGACCACCTGGTGGAACAGCACCTGGACTGCCTGGCCAGCCTGGTCGAGCGGTTCTCCGATGCGGAGTTCCGCGAGGCGCTGCGCGAGGCACCCGACCTGCCGCGGCTGCGCAGCCTGATGCTCGAGCGCGGCCGCCACGCCGGGGCCGTGCGTTGAACGCGACCATCGATGCCCAGACCCTGTTCAACCAGTTGCACGAACGGCTGGCGCTGCGCTGGCTGGCCGGGCAGCAGGGCAGCCAGCGTACGCTCGAGGCGGTGGAGACCATCGCCCGGCGGCCGTCGCTGGCCGGCTACCTCAACATCATCTATCCCAACAAGGTCCAGATCCTCGGCACCGAGGAGCTGAACTGGCTCGACAGCCTGGATTCGCGGCTGCGCTGGGAAACCATCGAGCGGGTCATGCAATACGGCCCGCTGGCGCTGGTCATCAGCAAGGACCAGCCCTGCCCCGAGGACCTGCGCGAGGCTGCCGAGGAATCGCGCACGCCGCTGTGGAGCTCGCCCAACCGCGGCCATGAACTGCTCAACCTGCTGCAGTACCACCTGGCCCGGGTGCTGGCGCCGCGGATCACCCTGCACGGGGTGTTCATGGAGGTCTATTCGATCGGCGTGCTGATCACCGGCGAGTCGGGCTCGGGCAAGAGCGAGCTCGCGCTGGAACTGGTCACGCGCGGCCATCGCCTGGTCGCCGACGATGCGCCTGAGTTCACCCAGATCGCCCCGGACGTACTCGACGGCACCTGCCCGGAACTGCTGCAGGACCTGCTGGAACTGCGCGGCCTGGGCGTGCTGAACATCCGTGAGATGTTCGGCGACACCGCGGTCAAGCGGAACAAGTACCTGCGCCTGATCATCCACCTCAGCCGGCCCAACGCCGAGATGCCTGCCGACGGCGACGGCATGGTGCGCCTGACCGGCGACCTGGGCGTGCGCCGGGTACTGGACCTCGACGTGCCGCTGATCACCCTGCCGGTGATGCCCGGCCGCAACCTGGCGGTGCTGGCCGAGGCCGCCGCGCGCACCCATATCCTGCGCGCCAAGGGCCTGGACCCGGCGGTCGCATTCCTGGCCCGGCACTCGCGCTTCCTCGAGCAGGGCATGCCATGAGCGGCATCGGTGACAACGTAACGCCCCCCGGGAAACCCGCATCGCCACCTGCGCTGTATGTCGTCAGCGGACTGTCGGGCAGCGGCAAGTCGGTGGCGCTGCGCACGTTCGAGGACCTCGACTTCTACTGCGTGGACAACCTGCCCGCGGAACTGCTGCCCGAGTTCGTGCGCAGCGTCACCCGCGCCGACGATCCGCCGCGCCGGCTGGCGGTCGGCATCGACGTGCGCAACCGGCGCAACGACCTCAACGATGTTTCCGCATGGCTGGCGCAGGTCGGCAACCTCGGTCTCGATCCGCGGCTTGTGTTCTTCGAGAGTGGCGACGAAGTCCTGCTGCGCCGCTTCGCCGACACCCGCCGGCGCCATCCGCTGAGCCGCTTCGGCCTCTCGCTGGCGGACGCGATCGCGCGCGAGCGTCAGCTGCTGCGCCCGCTGCGCGCGCTGGCGGACATTGTCATCGACACCAGCGACCTCAACGTCCACCAGCTGCGCCGGCGCATGCTTACCGAGCTGGAACTGAGCCTCGACGAGTCGGTCCCGCTGCTGTTCGAATCCTTTGCCTACCGCCGCGGCGTCCCGGCCGATGCCGATTTCGTGTTCGATGCCCGCGCCCTGCCCAACCCGCACTGGGACCCGCGGCTGCGGCCGCTGTCGGGGCGCGATGCCGACGTGCGCACGTATTTCGAGGCGCAGGAGGACGTGGGCCAGTACATCGCCCAGGTCGCCCAGTTCCTCGACAACTGGCTACCGCGCCTGCGCAGCGGCACGCGCAGCTACGTCACCGTCGCCATCGGCTGCAGCGGCGGCCGCCACCGCTCGGTGTACCTGGCCGAGATGCTGGCCCGGCACGCCCGCGAGACCGGCTGGGGCGATGTCGCGACCTACCACCGGGAGCTGGGTTGAACGCTGCTGCAGCTCCGCTGCCCTGAACCCCATCGCGCCCGCGCCAGACAGGCCGGCGCAGCGCGGCGGAGGCGATACCGCAGGGCTGTCAATGCTTCCGGCAATCCCCCCTGCTCTGCTAACGTCCACAGATGGCCGTTGGCATCCTGCTGCTCACACACGAAGGTATCGGATCGGCGATGCACGGCGCTGCGACGCGCCTGCTGACCCAGTTGCCGCTGCGCACCGCGTTTTTCGAGGTGCCTTTCGATGCCGACCCCGACACGGTACTGCCACAGGCCAGTGCGATGATGCGCAAGGTCGATTCCGGCGACGGCGTGCTGATCCTGACCGATCTCTACGGCGCCAGTCCCAGCAATGTCGCCGCCGAACTGGCCCGGCTCGGCACCCCGGCGCGGCGCGTCTCGGCGCTCAGCCTGCCGATGCTGCTGCGCGTGATGAATTATCCTGAGCTCACCCTCGCGGACCTGCCGGCCACCGCCGCGGCAGGCGCGCGCAACGGCGTACTGCTGGACGATGCGTAAGCATGCCCCGGCGCTGCGCCGGGCATGCGCGCCCGCCAATGCTGCCCGTGCCCCCCGGCACTGCTGGCCCCTGCACTACGCGCCCCATGTTGTTTCCAAGGACCGGCTAGATGATTGAACGTGAACTGCTCGTTGCCAACAAGCTCGGCCTGCATGCGCGCGCCACCGCCAAGCTGGTGCAGGCGCTGTCGGCCTTCCGCTGCAACGCGACCCTGATCGCCAAGGGCCGGGAGGTCAACGCGAAGAGCATCATGGGCGTCATGCTGCTGGCCGCCGGGCACGGTACCCAGGTCGTGCTGCGGGTCGAAGGCGAGGACGAAGCCGCGGCCGCCGATGCAGTGGCGGCGCTGTTCGAACGCAGGTTCGACGAGGAGGGCTGATGCGTCAGGCCCTGCAGGGGAACGGCGCCGCGCGCGGCAACGCGCTCGGCCGTGCGCGGGTCCGTGAACCCCATGCCCTGGAGGTTTCCGAAGAACGCATCGGCGCCGACCAGGCCGCCGCCGAACTGCAGCGGCTGCATGCCGCGATCGACCAGGTCCGGGTCGAGATCCGAGGCATGCGCACCCAACTACACGGCGCGCTGGCGCACGAGGTCGGCGAGTTCCTCGACCTGCACACCCTGCTGCTGGAAGACCCCGAACTACTGCACGGCCTCGACCGCCTGGTCGGCCAGGAGTTCTATGGCGCCGACTACGCCCTGCGGCTGCAGCGTGACCGCATCGCCGCCGTCTTCCAGAAGATGGACGATGCCTATTTCCGCAGCCGGATCGAGGACATCGACCATGTCATCGGCCGCATCCACGCCGCGCTGCATGCGCACGAGGCCGCGCTGCAGGGCGTGGCCGGCGAGATCCTGGTCACCGACGCGGTGGCGCCCTCGGAGATCGGCCGGCTGCAGGCGCAGGGCGTGCTCGGCATCGTCACCGCCAGCGGCAGCACGCTGTCGCACTCGGCGATCCTCGCACGCAGCCTGCACCTGCCGCTGATCGTCAACGCCCCGCAACTGATCCAGCAGGTCAACGACGGCGACGTGCTGATCATCGACGGCACCACCGGGGCGATCGTGGTCGAACCCGATGCCGACGACCTCCGCGCCTACCGGGGACGGCTGCGCGAGGAGAAGCGCGAGCGGCGGCAACTCAACCGCCTGCGCCGGGAGCCCAGCAAGTCGCTCGACGGCATCGACATCAAGCTCTACGCAAACGCCGAATCGCGCGAGGACGTCGCCGAATCGCATGCACTGGGCGCCGCCGGCATCGGTCTGTACCGCAGCGAATTCCTGTTCCTGCAGCGCGATGACGTGCCGGACGAGGAGGCGCAGTTCCGCGCCTATCGCGACGTGGTGCTGGGCATGACCGGCCGCAGCGTCACCATCCGCACGCTCGACATCGGTGCCGACAAGGCCGACAGCACCGGTCTGGCGCTGCGCCACGAGCCCAACCCCGCGCTGGGATTGCGCGGCGTGCGGCTGTCGATGGCGCGGCCCGGGCTGATGGAAACCCAGCTGCGCGCGATCGTGCGCGCCTCGGGCTACGGCCCGGTTCGGGTACTGGTGCCGATGATCAGTGGCCGCGAGGAGATCCTCGCGGTCAAGCAACTGCTGGCACGCGTGCATGTGGAACTGCGCGCGGACGGCCACGAAGTGGCGGAACAGGTGCCGCTTGGGGCGATGATCGAGGTGCCCTCGGCGGCGATCGCGCTGCCCGGTTTCATCCGCGAACTGGACTTCATGTCGATCGGCACCAACGACCTGGTGCAGTACCTGCTGGCCGCCGACCGCAACAACGATGCCCTCGGCGACCTGCATACGCCGCTGCATCCGGCCCTGCTGCAACTGGTGCACCGCGTGGTGCGGCTGGCGCGGGCACGCGGCATTCCGGTGTCGGTCTGCGGCGAGATCGCCGGCGACGCGCGCCTGACTCCGCTGTTGATGGCCCTGGGACTGGAGGAACTGAGCCTGCATCCGGCCACCATGCTCGAAGTGCGTCGCGCGATCCGCGGGCTGGACCTCGGCGCACTGCGCGCAGGCGCGACGCGGCTGCTGCGCGCACGCGACCGCGCCGGCATCGCGCGCTGGCTCGAGGCCGCGCAGCCTGCACGCGCGGCAGGCTGACCACGCCACTGCCGTGTCGCCGACGCCTGCCCGCAGCCCTGGCGCGGGCCGAGCCCGGCACACGCGCGCCCGTCTGCAACGTGACGCCGATCTACGCCGGGCTGGGCAGATCGGCAGGCAGCGCGGATAATGCGCGCACGCATCCCTGCGCTGTCGCGTCTTCGCGTCGC
>JAFAFY010000234.1 GCA_023423235.1 Pseudomonadota bacterium | reverse complement strand
TAGTGCGCGATCACCTGCGCGATGCCGTCGACGACCTGGACCTCGTCGGTGACGTCCATCGCGACGGCCAGCGCATCGCCGCCGGCGTCACGGATCGCGGTGGCGGTAGCTTGGGCCGCGTCGAGTTTGAGATCGGCGATGACGACCTTGCCGCCGGCCTGCGCATAGACCTCGGCGATGCGCCTGCCGATGCCGCTGGCCGCGCCGGTGACCACGCAGACCTTGCCGTCGAGTCGATTCATGCTGCCGCTCCGCTTCCGATGGGGGCGATCAGCTTAGCGGCTGGAGGTGTCGCACCGCCTCGTACCTTCGGACGAGGCGGTGCGTCTGCTGCGCAGGCTCAGTCGGCGCGCGCTGGCGCAGCGACCGGCGTCATCGTCGGCAGATCCACCGGCACGCCATCGGCGTTGCAGTGGCCGGTTGTGCACAACTGCGTGCGCAGGGCCGGGGTTGCCTGCACGACGATGTGGTAGATCGTGTTCTGCTCCATCGTGCCGCGCACCGCGTCGCTGCCGGGGCCGCGGGCCCAGATGCCGACGTCGTCGCCCCCGTGGGTCTCGCTCTTCATCGGCACCAGCGCTTCCTGCAGGAAGTCCGGGTGCTCGGTATCCACTTCGCGCAGGTCCGGGCGACCGTTCGCGGGCTCGAAACTGCGCGGCTCGTGCAGATGGGTCTTGGGCCCGGCGGGCTGCAGGTTGCTGGCGCCGGTGTAGCCCGGGCCGTTGGCATAGACCAGGGTGGTGTAGGGCAGGCCGGTGGCGTCGAGGGCGTAGGCATCCGGGTCGTCCTCCTCGGTGGTGCGCCCGCGCACCTTGCCCAGGATCGGGTTGCCGCGCACCGGGTAGCCGACGAAGCTCAGGGTGTGGGCATGGTCGGCGGTGACCAGGATCAGGGTGTCGTCGGCCGAGGTCAGCTCGGCCGCGGCCTGCACTGCGCGCGACATCGCGACGGTCTCGTCAAGGGCGCGGAAGGCGTTGCCCTCGTGGCTGGCATGGTCGATGCGGCCACTTTCGATCAGCAGGACGTAGCCGGTGCCTTCGCGCTGCAGGCGCTGGATCGCGAAACGGGTCATGGCCTCGAGGCTGGGCTGGCCATCCGGTCCGGTGTCGCGGTCGTGGTCGTAGTCCATGTGGCCGAGGTCGAACAGGCCCAGCACCGACGGCGCCTGCTTCGCGGCCTCGAGCTGGCCGGTGGTATGGACGAAGGCGCCGCCGGGCTGCAGCGCCTGCCATTCGGCGACGAGGTTGCGGCCGTCGCGGCGCTGGCCGCGGACGCCGGGCATCACCTCCTGGTCGGGCAGGAAATGCCGGGCGCCGCCGCCCAGCGCCACGCGCGGTCCGCGGCCGCCGCGGTACGCATCGACAAGCTGGCTGGCGATGTCGCTGCAGCCAGCCGCGCGCGCTTCGTCAGGCATCAGGTCGTCGCTCTCCCAGTTGCGCTCGGGTACGTGCGCGTAGGTCGCCGCGGGCGTGGCGTGGGTGATGCGGGCGGTGGTGACGATGCCGGTGGCCAGTCCCGCGTTCTCGGCCAGTTGCAGCCACGACTGCAGGTGACGGCCGCGGCTGTCCGCGCAATCGAAGCGGTTGCCCGCCGAGACACCAATTGCGCCCATGTGGGACTTCACGCCGGTGGCGATCGCGGTCATGGTGCCGGCCGAGTCGGGTGTCTGCGAATCGGTGTTGTAGGTCTTCGACAGCGCGGTATGCGGGAAGCGCTCCCAGCTGAGCTGGTGCTCCTCGCCGCTGCCGCCATTGCGCTGGCCCTCGAGGATCCGCGCCGCGGCCACCGTGGGCAGGCTCATGCCGTCGCCGAGGAACACGATGACGTTCTTCGCCTGGCCGGCCATCGCGCCATTGCCGGCGGCGCGCGCGGCGCCGCTGCGGTACCACCATGCCGGCGTCTCGTCGGCGCGCGTGGCCGCGGGCGGGACATCGATCGGTGCCACGTGGGCGGTGCGCGCCGGGGTTGTGGCGGCGCAGCCGGCCAGCAGGGCGACGGCAAGGCCTGTAGTGGTGGCCTGGAGCAGCGGGTGACGCGACATCGGCAATGGTCCTGTGCGGGGCAGCCGCCAATTATGCGCGCCTCCAGTGTCCCGCCCATGACACGCCGACGTTTCGGCGATGCCGTCGCCACGCCGGGCAGGGCTCGGGTATGGTGCCCAATTCCGCGTCCGGCCCGGCCATGTCCCCGCTTTCCTCGCCGTTTTCCTCGCTGTTCTCCGCCTGGTTCCGCATTCCGTTCTGGCAGCGCGTGCTTGGCGCGTTCGTGCTCGGTGCGCTGGTCGGATGGTTGATGGGGCCGGCCGCGCAGGCCTGGTTCGGGCCGCTGGGGACGGTATACGTCAACCTGATCAAGATGATCGCGATCCCGCTGGTGTTCTTCGCAGTGGTCAGTGCGGTCGGCTCGCTTGCCGGGCAGCGTTCGATCGCCGGGCTGGCCGGGCGCACCTTCCTGTGGTTCGCGATCACCGCGGTGCTGGCCGTGGTGGTCGGGCTTGCTTTCGGATTGATCCTCAAGCCGGGCGCGGGCATCGACGCCGGCAGCGTGCAGGTGGCGGAAAGCTATCGCCCGCGCGAGGTGCCGGGTCCGCTGGACGTGCTGATCAACATCGTGCCGGAGAATCCGTTCCGCGCGCTGGCGGCGCTGGGCACCGGCAAGACCGGCGATGGCCAGAACATCGTCATCCCCAGCAACTTCACCATCCTGCAGGTGATCTTCTTCGCCGGCCTGCTCGGTTTCGCCCTGGTGAAGCTGGGCGAGAAGACCGCGGGCCTGCGCTCGCTGTTCGACCAGGCGCGCGAGCTGATGATCCAGGTGACCCGATTCGTGCTCGAAGCCACGCCGATCGGTACCTTCGGGCTCATCGCTGCGCTGGTGGGCAGCTACGGGTTCGAACAGTTGATCCCGCTGGGCAAGTTCGTAATCGCGCTGTACGCGGCCTGCGCGTTCCACATCGTGGTGGTGTACGGCGGGCTGCTGCTGGCGCACAGGCTCAATCCGCTGAAGTTCTTCCGCGGCGCTGCGCCGGCGATGCAGATCGGCTTCGTCGCGTCCAGCAGCTTCGCCGCGCTGCCACTTTCGCTGAGCTCGGCGACGCACAACCTCGGCGTCAACCGCGACTACGCCAGTTTCGCGGTGCCGTTGGGCGCCAGCATCAAGATGGACGGCTGCGGCGCGATCTATCCGGCGCTGGGCGCGGTGTTCATCGCCCAGTTCATGGGCATCGAACTGTCGGCGGGGCAGTACTTCATCATTGCCTTGGCATCGGTGCTGGGCAGCTTCGGTACCGCGGGCGTGCCGGGCACGGCGGTGATCATGGCGACGGTCGTGCTCAGCGCGGCGGGATTGCCGCTGGAAGCGATCGGAATCCTCTACGCGATCGACCGCATCCTCGACATGATGCGCACCATGACCAATGTCACCGGTCAGGTGCTGGTGCCGGTGCTGGTGGCAAAGGAAACTGGACTGCTCGACCGCGAGGTGTACGAGCGCGCGTCGAGCAACGTCGGCGTCGAGGATACGGATTCATCGACCAAGTAGCGGGTCGTTCGCAAGGCATCGCGCCCGCCGGCGACCATCGTCGCGGGTGGGCCTCCCTGATGCCTTGATCCGTGGACTATAGCCGCCTGTCCACGCCGACGGCGGCATCGGCAACGGGCGTGACGTCACGCGCAAGCTGGTTGTGCAGGGCGCGGTTCCGGCCACGCGCCCAACCGGCCGGTCATGTCGCCGCCGGCGCATCTGCCGAGCGCCGGTTGAGCCAGAACGCGAACGCCGCCGCAGTGAAGAACATCAGCAGGCTGTAGACCGCGGCCGGCACCGACATCATCGGGCTCTGCAGCACGTTGAGCGCGATGAAGATCGCCAGGGTGCCGTTGTGGATGCCGATCTCCATCGCGATCGCGATCGCCTGCCGCCGTGGCAGCCGCAGCGCCAGCGGGGCCGAATAGCCCGCGCCCATGCTGACCAGGTTGAACAGCAGGCAGGCCAGGCCGACCGCGGCGAAGTAGCCCAGCAGCGTGTCCCAGGCCTGCGCGACCGCCGCGCCGATCAGCAGCACCAGCACCAGAACCGACAGCAGCCGGATCGGCTTTTCCATGCGTTCGGCGAAGGCGCTGGCGAAGGCTCGCACCAGCATGCCCAGGCTGACCGGCAGCACGATGATCACCGCCACCTCGACAATCTTGCGCGTCGGCGGCGGCACGTACTGACCGGCACCGAGGAAGAACTCCAGCGACAGGTTGAGGATCAGCGGCAGCGTGACCAGGCACAGCAGGCTGTTGACCGCGGTCAGGGTGATGTTGAGCGCCACGTCGCCGCGCGCCAGGTGGCTGTAGATGTTGGCCGTGGCGCCGCCGGGCGAGGCCGCCAGCAGCATCAGCCCGACCGCCAGCTCCGGCGGCAGCCGCAGCGCCAGCGCCAGGCCCAGCGCCGCCCAGGGCAGCACGCCGATCTGCAGCGCCAGTCCGACCAGCACCGCGCGCGGATAGCGCGCGATGCGGCGGAAATCCTCGACCGTCAGGCCCAGGCCCAGGCCGAACATGATCACGCCCAGGGCCAGGGGCAGCAGCAGCGTCGTCAGCAGGCTCGATTCCATGGCCGGGCTCCGTCAGCGGCTGGTGACGCGGCGGGCCACCAGGCGGCCGCCGGCCCAGGCCAGCGGCACCGGCAGCAGCACCCCGGCCAGGCTCATCCACAGCGGATGCGGCAGCAGCCAGGCGTTGAGCAGCACGCCGAGCACGATCAGCACGCCCACCGCCACCGCGGCGCCGACCCGGCGCAGGCGCGCCAGCCTGGCCGCGGTCCAGCCGCCGGCGAAGGCCGCGACCAGCCAGCCCAGCAGCACCCAGGCCAGCTTGCCGGTCGAGGCATTGGCAACGATCTCGGCCAGGTCCGCCTCGCTGGTGAGCTGGCCGCCGGGCATGGGGAACAGCCAGCTGCCGGCGAACTCCAGGCCGAGCATCAGCATCATCGCCACCAGCATGCCGGCCATCACCGAAAAGATCGTGCGGATCACAGCGCCTCCCGAGCGCGGGCAATGGACCGCAGCATCGCCGGAGCCTACCCGTATCGCAAGCTGCGGCACGGCATCGCGCCACGCTGCCATCGCAGGACGTGCGGTGCGGCGGCCTCGCCGCGCGCGGTCGGATAGACGCAGCGTGGGCGCCTGCAATTCACGCGATTCCTTTCCGTCACGCCCGGGCGCAGTGGCGGCGCTGCCTTTTCTCGTTTCCCGCTGGCATGGCGCCGTCCCGGAAACGCGAAAGGCCGCCTTGCGGCGGCCTTCGGTCGTCAGTGCCGGTGCCCCTCGCGGGTCAGACGCCGGCGACCCGGCGCGCGGACTTGAAGCGGGTGGCCCAGTAGCCGGAATCGAGTTCCGAGACCATCACGTCCTTGCCGGTGCGCGGCGCGTGCACGAAGCGGCCTTCGCCGAGATAGATGCCGACATGGTCGATGCGGTTGCCGCGGCGGCCGAAGAACACCAGGTCGCCGGCAGTCAGGGCGGCGCGGTCGATGCGCTCGCCGTTCTGGGCCATGTCGCGGGAGACGCGCGGCAACTCGATGCCCAGCGCGGTGCGGAACACGTAACCGACCAGGCCGCTGCAGTCGAAGCCGCTGTCGGGCGAGGAGCCGCCCCAGCGGTACGGGGTGCCGAGCAGGGTCAGGGCGCGCTTGAGCAGGGTTTCGACGCGGCCGTCGGTGTTGGTCTGCACCGGCTTGTCGATGTCCAGCGCGATCAGCTGGTTGATGTCGCTGGCCAGCAGCACTTCGGGCTGGGCCACCTGGGTGGCGGGGGTGGCGAGGGTGCGGGCGACCGAGGTCACCGGCTCGATCTGGTCTGCGGAGTCCCCGGCGAGACCGGGGCCGGCGAGGGCCGGGGCGGCTGCGAAGGTCAGCAGGCCGGTGGCGAGGAGAATGCGGAAATTCTTGCGGGAAGCGAGGGCGGATGCGCTTTGGGCAGCGTCTTTTGTCGTCACGTGGATTTCACATCTGTCGCGGACCAGCGGGGGAAGCTACCGGAGGTTTGTCGACGTGTTGTTAAAAACAGATTAATGAATGCGTGCAAGTGCTCGTTTCTGCACACAATTCAGTGAAGGACGCGTTTGGATCCGGTGTAGTTCCGGCGCCAGTAGCTGCCATCGAGATGGTCCAGCCGCACCGTGCCGCCGGTGCTGGGGGCATGCACGAACCGGCCCTCGCCGACATAGATGCCGACGTGGTTGACGGCGTTGCCGCTGCCGAAGAACACCAGGTCGCCGGTCGCCAATTGTTCCGGGGCGATCCGCGGACCCTGGAAGGCGTAGAGGTCGCGCGAGGTCCGCGGCAGGCGCAGGTCGAGCATGTCGCGGTAGACATAGTTGACCAGGCCGCTGCAGTCGAACCCGCCCTCGGGCGTGTTGCCGCCGTAGCGGTAGGGTGTGCCGACCAGGCTGATCGCGCGCATCAGCACCGCGTTGGCGGCGGCCGGGTCGGCGGGTGAGACCGCTGTCCAGTCGCGGGTCGCGACCGGTGCCGGAGCCGGCGCAGCCGCCGGGCGGACGTCGTTGCGCCCGCATCCTGCCAGCGCCAAAGCTGCGAGTGCGACGGCGGCGGACAGCCGCGCCGCGCCGGCAACCCTGCCGCGCATTGGCGTCGATGCGGCCGAGTCCGGATAATGTCGGGTTCCTTGCACGGGGCGGCGCCTGTCTGCGGATTGACGGCATCGTGCCCCAAGCCTGCCTTTTCCCTCAAGCGGCCCGTCCGCTCCAACGAGTATCGCCATGAAGATCGAGAAAGACCGCGTCGTCCGTTTCCACTACAGCGTTGCCGAGGCTGGCCAGGAGCCGGTGGAGACCTCGCACGGCCGCGAGCCGCTGGCGATCCTGTTCGGGCACGGCAACATCATCCCCGGCCTTGAGAAGGCGATGGAAGGCCACGAGGCCGGTGACAAGTTCAAGGCCGACGTGACCGCCGAGGAGGCCTACGGCGAGCGCCGCGAGGGCATGACCCAGCGCGTGCCCAAGAAGCACTTCGGCGACCAGAAGCTCAGTGTCGGCCAGCAGGTCGTGCTCAACACCAGCTTCGGCCCGCGCGCGGTGACCATCGAGAAGATCGGCATGAGCGTGGTCGACGTCGACCTCAACCACCCGATGGCCGGCAAGGACCTGCAGTTCGACATCGAGATCGTCGACGTGCGCGAGGCCACGCCCGAGGAGATCGAGCACGGCCACGTGCACGGCGAGGGTGGTCACCACCACTGACCCGCACGGGGTGAAGGCGCGTCGCGCAGCCGCCCGCCGGCTCGCGTGACGCCGCCCGCGGCCATGCGGCGGCGCACGCCGGCCGCCGCGGCAGCCGGCATGACGATTGCAGGCTGTGCGGCTGTAGCATTCCGGGTACTGTCGCTGCTGGCGCGTGGCCGCGTCGCCGGTAGAGCCGCAACAGGAGCAGGGGCATGGGCAGTCGGG
>JAFAFY010000220.1 GCA_023423235.1 Pseudomonadota bacterium | reverse complement strand
CTGGCGGCCGGTGCCCGAGGTCACCGCATGCTGCAGGCCGAGGGTGACGATGCGCGCGGCCAGGGCGTCGCTGCGGGTGGCGGCCTTGGGGGTGTTGTCGTAGCGGTTGACCACCCTGCCCTGCGCGTCGAGCACGCCGCGCACGGTATGCAGGGTCTGCACCTCGCCGCCGGACGCCAGGAACTGGTAGAGCTGGGCCATCGCATAGGGCGTCTGGTCCATCGAGCCGAGGATCAGCGACGGATTGGCCTCGACCCGCACGCCGATCAGCATGTGCACCAGGTCGGCCAGCGCGCCGGGACCGACATCCATGCCGATCCGCACCGTGGCCTGGTTGTAGGAGCGCGCCAGCGCGTCGATCAGGCGCACCGTGCCGTGGCTGCGGCCGTCGGCATTGCCCGGGTTCCAGCGCTTGCCGTTGGCCAGGGTGAGGTTGACCGGGGAATCGTCGACCCAGCTGGCCAGCGAGTAGCGGCTGGGGTCGCCGAGCGCGATGAGGTAGACGAAGGGCTTGAGCAGCGAGCCGACCGGGCGATGCGCCTCGATGGCGCGGTTGAAGCCGTGTTCCACCGGGTTGCGGCTGCCGACCGCGGCGATGACCTCGCCATCGTGCACGTCGGTGAGCACCAGCCCGGCCTGCAGCGGCGGGCGCCTGCCAGTGGACAGCGCGTCGAGCGTGCGCGTCACCGCGCCCTCGGCATAGGCCTGGGCCGAGGGCGACATCGCGCTCATCACCGCCAGCCCGGCGCCCTGCAGCGCGTCTGCGGGATAGTCGTTGATCAGTTGCCGGCGGATCAGGTCGACATAGGCCGGGAAGCGGTTCGCGGCGATGCTGCCCGGGGTCTCGGTGACGCCGAGCGGCTGGGCGATGGCGCGGTCGTAGCCGGCCTGGTCGATGAGCCCGGTCTGCAGCATGTTGGCCAGCACGAAATCGCGCCGGGTCTTCGCACGCTCTGGATGCCGACGCGGGTCGTAGTACGACGGCCCGCGGATGATGCCCACCAGCAGCGCGATCTGTTCGGGCTCCAGGTCGTCGATACGCCGGCCGAACCAGAATTCCGCGCCCGCGGCCACGCCGTGGATCGCCTGCGCGCCGCGCTGGCCCAGGTAGACCTGGTTGAGATAGGCCTCGAGGATCGGTTCCTTGCCATAGCGCGCCTCGATGATCAGCGCGTAGAGGATCTCGTTGAACTTGCGCCGCCAGGTCTGCTCGCGACCGATACCGAGCAGGCCGCTGCGCGCGAGCTGCTGGGTCAGCGTGCTGGCACCCTGCCTTGCCTCGCCGGCACGCATGTTGACCAGCGCCGCGCGCGCCATGCCGCTGAGGTCGATGCCATGATGGTGGGCAAAGTCGCGGTCCTCGACCGCCTGCAGCGTGTCGGTCAGCAGCGCCGGCACTTCCTGCACCCGCACCAGGCGGCGTTCCTCCTGCTGCTGGCCGTAGAGCGTGGCGATGCGCGCCGGGTCCATGCGCGCGGCCTCCCGCTTGCCGCCGCCGGCATCACGCAATGCCGTCACCCGGCCGCCGGAGAGCGTCAGCTGCACCCGGCTGGGCGCGATGACGCCATCGACATCGCGGAAACCGCGGCTGGCGATGGTCCAGGTGCCGCCCTCGCTGGCGTACGTGCCCGGGCGCACGCCATCGGCCTCGCGATAGCCGGCGGCGTCGAGTTCGGTCTTGAGGGTGCGCGCGTTCATCGCCAGGCCCGGCGTCAACAGCAGCGGCCGCGCATACACGCGCGTGGGCACCTGCCATTGCAGCGCACCGAAGCGCTGGCTGACCTGGTGGTTCAGGTACAGCGTGTAGGGAATCAGGAAGCCCAGACCCAGCGCGATCAGCGCCAGCAGCCACGTCACCAGGCGGCGGCGCCAGCCCGGCGGCGCGTCGTCGCTGTCGAGGTCGTCGTCTTCGTAATCGATGCGGGCCATCTGGTTCCTGCGCCCGCGGCAGCGGGTGGTCATGGGATGCAACAATGATCGCCCGGCAGTCTAGCCCAGCGTCCCGATGCGGGGCCCGACCGCCCCCCGACCAGTCAGCTGGAGTTACGAAGGCATGGCGTTTTCCCCGGCCGACGCGCGTTACCAGTGGGTACGCGCGCAGGGCCTGATCCGTCGCGCGCTGGCCAGCCTGCGCACGCGCGGCTGGCGCGCGACCTGGCAGCGGGTGACCGCGCAACTGGGCTGGTTCGCACCGCGCACGCGCACGCCATTGCTGGCCGCCGACACCGCGCCATTCCGGCCCTTCGCAGTGCCCGCTGCCGACGCGCCCGTGGCCAGCATCGTGATCCCGGTGTTCAACCACGTCGACCAGACGCTGGCCTGCCTGCGCGCGATCGCCGCGCATCCGCCGGCGCTGCCGGTCGAGGTCATCGTGGTTGACGACGGCTCGAGCGACGACACCGCCACGCTGCTGGCCCAGGTCGGCGGCCTGCACCTGCACACGATGCCTGCGAATGCAGGGTTCATCGCCGCCTGCAATGCCGGCGCGGCACAGGCGCGTGGCCGGCTGCTGGTGTTCCTCAACAACGACACGGTGCCGCAGCCGGGCTGGCTGGACGCCATGGCGGCGACATTCGAGACCCACCGCGACGTCGGCCTGGTCGGCGCGCAGCTGCTCTACCCCGATGGACGCCTGCAGGAATCGGGCGCAATGCTGCTGCGCGATGGCCGCGGCGAAAGCCGGGGCCGTTTCGCCGATCCCGAACACCCCGTGCTGCGCTATGCCGCCGAGGTGGATTACTGCTCTGGTGCGGCGTTGATGATCGAACGCGCGCGCTTCGACGCGCTGGGCGGCTTCGATGCGCGCTACGCACCGGCCTACTACGAGGACACCGACCTGGCCTTCCGGATCCGCGCCCAGGGACTGCGCGTGCTGGTGCAACCTGACGCCCGCGTGGTGCACATCGAAGGCGCCAGCGCGGGCACCGACCCGGCCAGCGGCATGAAGGCCGCGCAGGCACGCAACCAGCACGTGTTCGCCGCGCGCTGGGCCGATGCGCTGGCGACGCGCCCGACCGATCCCGTGCAGGCCGGGCAACTGCCGCGTCCGGGCAGGCGGCAGATCCTGATCGTCGACAACCTGACCCCGGCCGCGGATCGCGATTCCGCGTCGCTGCGCCTGGTCAACCTGATGCGGATGCTGCGCGATGCGGGCGCGCACGTGGTGTTCCTGCCGGCCGACCTGCGCCATGCCGGCATCGACACGGCGCGGCTGCAGGCATTGGGCATCGAAACCTGGCACGCACCGCATGCGCCCAGCGCGGCGCGCTGGATGCAGGCGCAGGGCGCGCGCTTCGATGTGGTGATGCTCAGCCGGCATTACGTGGCCAGTGGATTCGTGCCACTGGTGCGCACCTATGCCCCGCAGGCGCGGCTGGTGTTCGACACCGTCGATCTGCACTACCTGCGCGAGCAACGCGGTGCCGAGGTTGCCGGCGATGCGGCGCTACGGCGCCAGGCCGCGCGAACCCGCAAGCTGGAACTGGATGTGATCGGCCAGACCGACGTCACCCTGGTGGTCAGCGCGAGCGAACGCGCGCTGCTCGCCGAGGATGCCCCGGC
This sequence comes from Pseudomonadota bacterium, assembly GCA_023423235.1. Taxonomy (GTDB): domain Bacteria; phylum Pseudomonadota; class Gammaproteobacteria; order Xanthomonadales; family Xanthomonadaceae; genus Luteimonas. Next base: position 1,488 of record JAFAFY010000220.1, on the reverse strand, counting down.
ATCCCGCATCGAGGTGCTGTCGAACCTGCACGAGATCGCCGGCGCCGGCGCGCCGCTCGCCGGGCGCCGCGACCTGGTGTTCGTCGGCGGATTCCGCCATCCACCCAATACCGATGCCGTGCTCTGGTTCGTGACCGCGGTGTTTCCGAGAATCCGCGACCGCTTGCCCGAAGTGCGTTTCCACTGCATCGGCGGCCAGGTGCCTGCTGCGATCCAGGCACTGGCGCAGCAGCCGGGCGTGGTGATCCACGGCCACGTGCCGGATATCGGACCGTACATGGCGGGCTGCCGGGTCGCGGTGGCGCCGCTGCGTTTCGGTGCCGGGGTCAAGGGCAAGGTCAACCTGAGCATGGCGCATGGCCAGCCGGTGGTGGCCACGCCTTGCGCGGCAGAAGGCATGCATCTGGTCGATGGCCAGGATGTGCTGATCGCCGAGGCCGCCGATGCCTTCGCCGATGCGGTGGTACGCCTGTACAGCGATGCCGCGCTGTGGCAGCGGCTCAGTGCGCAGGGGCTGGACAGCGTCGCCCGGCACTTCTCGCTCGATGCCGCGCGTGACACCGTGCGCCGGGTGTTCTTCTAGGTCGCCGCCGCCGATGGCGCGCATCGCGCCAGGACGTTCCCGGAATTTCCCCGGAAACTGCGCGTACTGCGCGCGCTGCGCGTCAACCGCCCGTGCGGGCGTTTCCCGGCCTCGGCAGGCGGCCGCGGCGGCAGCGTCCGCGGCCGCCGCCACACTTCTTGCCGGCGGCTTCCGCTTGGGCGTTGCCTAGCGCCGCGGCACCCGTTCGATGCCGGACGTCGCCGCCTGCAGACGCGCTGCGAGCTCCGCATGCCCGGGCACGGCGGCGTCGAGTTCGCGTGCGGAGGCGAGCGCCGCCCGGGCCCCATCGAAGTTGTCGGCGCCCAGGCGCTCGTCGCCGATCGCCAGCCAGCGCTGGGCCAGGCGCCTGCGTGCCTGCGCCAGCGCAGCGGCGTCATCGCCCAGCAGGTCGCGGGCCTCCAGACAAGTGCGCGCCCGCGCCAGATTGTTGGCGCGCAGGCCGGCATCGAAACAGTCACGCGCGCCAGGCAGCAACCGCGCAGCAGCCCGGGCGACGCCCGGATCATCGGGCGAAAGCGCACGCGCGGCGCGGATCTTGTCGTAGGCGCTGTCGCCCGGCGGGGTCAGCAGGTCGCCCCGGGCTTCGGCCTCGCGCGCCTGGCGCAGCAGCGCGGCGATGCGCTGGCGGCGCTCCGCGGCAGGCAGGGTTGGCCCTCTGGCATTGAAGCGGCTGCGCGATTCGGCCACGGCGGCATGCGCGGCGCGGACGCTGTCGTCGTCGGCCGCCAGCGCATCGGCCTGGCGCAGCGCGGCATCGGCGCCGGCGAAGTCGTAGTCCTGCGCCAGCCGCCGGGCGCGGCGGGCGTGGAAGGCGGCGGCTTCGCGGAGGCCACGCAGCGCCGCGGCGTCGGCGGGATCGAAGGCCAGCAGCGCGTGCCAGTCGG
>JAFAFY010000197.1 GCA_023423235.1 Pseudomonadota bacterium | reverse complement strand
GGCATCAAGTCCGCCACGTTCCGGGTCGAGGGCGATTTCGCCTACGGCTGGCTCAAGACCGAGATCGGCGTGCACCGGCTGGTGCGCAAGTCGCCGTTCGATTCCGACACCCGCCGGCACCCCAGCTTCACCTCGGTGTTCGTGTCCCCGGAGGTCGACGACAAGATCGACATCGAGATCAACCCCGCCGACCTGCGCACCGACGTCTACCGCTCCTCCGGCGCCGGTGGCCAGCACGTCAACAAGACCGAGTCGGCGGTGCGCATCACCCACGTGCCCACCAACACGGTGGTGGCCTGCCAGACCGAGCGCAGCCAGCACGCCAACCGCGACCGCGCGATGAAGATGCTGGCCGCCAAGCTCTACGAGCTGGAGCTGCAGAAGCGCAACGCCGAGAAGGACGCGCTGGAAGCCACCAAGTCCGACATCGGCTGGGGCAGCCAGATCCGCAACTACGTGCTCGACCAGAGCCGGATCAAGGACCTGCGCACGGGCGTCTAACGCTCGGACACGCAGAAGGTGCTGGACGGCGATCTGGACGAGTTCGTGGAGGCCGCGCTCAAATCCGGTCTGGAGGCCGGGGCCAAACGCGTGGATGCCAGCTGATCCGTTTTCGTCCGCGGATTTTCGCGGATCAGCGCGCATCCGGAATCTGCCGGGAATAGCCTGATCCACGGTCTTCCACTGTCGTCCGCGCCATCCGCGTAGATCGCGGCCAATATCCGTCCCACAGAGACCCCCATGACCCAGCAGCCCACCGCCCCGCAGCCCGCCGACGACAACGCCCTGATCGCCGAGCGTCGCGGCAAACTGGCCGCGCTGCGCGGGCAGGGCGTGGCGTTTCCCAACGATTTCCGCCGCCATGACGAAGCCGGTGCGCTGCAGGCCAGCTACGCCGATGCCGGGCGCTGGACCGGCGAGGCGCTGGAGGCTTCCGGCACCCGGGTCGCGGTGGCCGGACGGTTGCTGGCCAAGCGGATCATGGGCAAGGCCGCGTTCGCCCAGATCCAGGATGTCAGCGGGCGCATCCAGCTGTTCCTGCAGTCGACCACGCTGGGCGAGCGCTACGACGCATTCAAGGGCTGGGATGTCGGCGACATCGTCGGCGCGGAGGGCACGCTGATGCGCACCCGGACCGGCGAGCTGTCGGTCAAGGTCGATGGCCTGCGCCTGCTGACCAAGTCGCTGCGGCCGCTGCCCGACAAGTGGCACGGGCTTGCTGACGTGGAGCAGCGCTACCGCCAGCGCTACGTCGACCTGATCGTCTCGCCCGAGGCGCGCGCGGTGTTCGTCACCCGCTCGCGCATCATCGCCGCGATCCGCCAGTGGCTGGATGCGCGCGACTTCCTCGAGGTCGAGACGCCGATGATGCATTACATCGCCGGCGGCGCTGCGGCGCGGCCGTTCACCACCCACCACAACGCGCTGGACCTGGACCTGTACCTGCGCGTCGCCCCTGAGCTGTACCTCAAGCGTCTGGTGGTCGGCGGGTTCGAGCGCGTCTACGAGATCAACCGCAATTTCCGCAACGAGGGGGTGTCGACCCGGCACAACCCCGAGTTCACCATGCTCGAGCTCTACGAGGCCTACGTGGCCTACGAGGAGGTCATGGACCTGACCGAGCAGCTGATCCGCGACGTCGCGGTCCAGGCCGTGGGCACGACCGCGCTGACGTGGGACGGCAACGCCATCGATGTCGGCCCGGCGTTCCGGCGCTGGAAGCTCGAAGAAGCGGTGCGCGAGCACAACCCCGGGATTTCCCAGGCCGACTGCCGTGACCGCGAGGCCCTGGCCGCGCACTGCGCGCGGCTGAAGATCCCGGTCAAGCCCGGCTACGGCTGGGGCAAGCTGCTGCTGGAGATCTTCGAGAAGACCGTCGAGACCGGCCTGATCCAGCCGACCTTCATCACCCACTACCCGGTGGAAGTCTCGCCGCTGGCGCGCGAGTCCGACAGCGAGCCGGGCATCACCGACCGCTTCGAGCTGTTCATCGGCGGCAAGGAGATCGCCAATGGCTTCTCCGAGCTCAACGACCCCGAGGACCTGGCGGCGCGCTTCCAGGCCCAGGTCGAGGCCCGCGACAGCGGCGACGACGAGGCGATGCACTTCGATGCCGACTACATCCGCGCGCTGGAGGTCGGCCTGCCGCCGACCGGCGGCCTGGGCGTGGGCATCGACCGCCTGGTGATGCTGCTGACCGGTTCGTCCTCGATCCGCGACGTGCTGCTGTTCCCGTACATGCGCCCGCAGCACGAGCGCCCGCACCAGCAGGGCCCGGTCCAGCACGGCGAGCGCCAGCAGGATTGCGGGCAGGAGAGCGTGCAGGAGCACCCGCAGGGCGGGACCGCTGCCCCGGCCACCGGCGCGGCAGGCGACGCATAGGGGCGGTTTCTGCCGCTTGCGGCGGCTTTGCCACCCGCAGGTCCGGCGTCGACCCGCCTGCGGCGCGGCGCTGGGGCCAGGGGGTTGGCTGGCGCGGGGCTTGCTTCACGTTAAGATCGACAGGCGCCGCTGGCTGGGCGCCACCGGGACCCGAAGGAGGGGCGGGATGAACATCGTCATCGTCGACGACCAGACGTCCGCACGGACCATGTTGCGGCACATCCTCGAGGACATCAGTCCGGAACTGGACGTGTTCGATTTCGGCGACCCCGAGATCGCACTGCGCTGGTGCGACGACAACCGGCCCGACCTGCTGCTGCTCGACTACCGCATGCCGGTGGTCGACGGCCTGGAGTTCGCCCGGCGCTTCCGCCGCCCGCTGCTGCACCGGGACGTGCCGATCGTGCTCGTGACCGTGGTCGGCGACGAGCCGATCCGTCAGGCCGCGCTCGATGCCGGCGTCATCGATTTCCTGGTCAAGCCGGTGCGCCCGCGCGAGCTGCGGGCACGTTGCCGCAACCTGCTGCAGCTGCGCCAGCAGTCCGAGTCCGTCAAACAACGGGCGCTGTCGCTCGAGCAGCGCCTGCTGGCGAGCATGCACGAGATCGAGGAGCGCGAGCGCGAAACCCTGTTCCGGCTGGCGCGCGCCATCGCCTACCGCGATGCCAGCACCAGCGCCAACCTCGAGCGCGTGGCCGCGGTGGCGGGCATGGTGGCCGAGGCCATGGGTCTGGGCGAGGACGAGGTGCGGATGATCGAGCTGGCCGCGCCGCTGCACGACATCGGCAAGATCGCGATCTCCGACGCCATCCTGACCAAGCCCGGCCCGCTGACGGCGGAGGAAACCGCGACCATGCGCGAGCATCCGCGGATCGGCTACGAGTTGCTGAGCAACAGCCAGAACCGCTTCATCCAGCTCAGCGCGCTGATCGCCCTGCGCCACCAGGAGCGCTTCGACGGCAGCGGCTATCCCGATGGCCTGGCCGGCGAGGAGATCCCGCTGGAGGCGCGCATCGTGGCGATCGCCGACGTGTTCGACGCGCTGATCTCGCGCCGCCCGTACAAGCGCGCATGGTCGATCGAGGAAGCATTGGCCTACATCGCCGAGAACAGCGGCCGTCACTTCGACCCGCGCTGCGTCGATGCGCTGCTGGGCGAGACCGCGCGCCTGCGCGAGATCTGCGCCTTGCATGCGGGTCCCGACGGGCAGACGGTGCAATGAGCGCGCCGGGATGAACGCCATGTTGCGTCTGGCCATGGACAGGCTGTCGCATCGCCCCGACAGCGAACACGGGCAGGCGATCGTACGCCTGCTGATGCTGGTGGTGATCTACGCCTACCTGGAGCTGGTTGTCGCCGGCAGGCCGGAGGTCGCCGCCGAACTGCTGGCCTCCAAGCGCTACCTGTTGGTGGAGTTCGCGGTCGCGCTCGGGATCGTCGGCTGGATCCTGTGGCGCCCGGGCGTGTCGCATCCGCGGCGCGTGCTGGGCATGGTCGCCGACTACAGCCTGATGGGCGTGGGCATGTATCTGCTGGGCGATCTTCTGGCCTGGCTGTACGTGGTGGTGATGTGGGTGACCGTCGGCAACGGCCTGCGCTTCGGGCCGCGCTACCTGTACATGGCCATCGCCTTCGCGGTAGTCACCTTCGGCACGGCGATGGTGCTGACGCCGTACTGGCAGCAGAGCCTGTCGCTGGCCTGGGGCCTGCTGGTGGGGCTGGTGGCGGTGCCGCTATACCTGAGTTCGCTGCTGCGCGCACTGACCGACGCCACCGAGGCCGCCAAGGCGGCCAGCCAGGCCAAGAGCCGGTTCCTGGCCAACATGAGCCACGAGCTGCGCACGCCGCTCAACGGCATCATCGGCATGTCCGAGCTGCTGGTGACCACCCAGCTCACCACCGAGCAGCGCGACAGCGCGCACGTCATCCAGACCTCGGCCAAGGCGCTGCAACTGCTGGTCGACGACGTGCTGGACATCTTCAAGATCGAGGCCGGCAAGTTCCGTCGCAACGACAACGATTTCTCGCTGCCGGAACTGGTCCGCAGCGTGCAGGTCATGTTGCTGCCCAGCGCCCAGGCCAAGCGCCTGGCGTTCGAGGTCGAGCTGGACCCGGCATTGCCGGCGCTGCTGCACGGCGACAGCAACCAGTTGCGCCAGGTGCTGGTGAACCTGCTGTCGAATGCGATCAAGTTCACCGAGCAGGGCGAGGTCCGCCTGTCGATCGCGTTGCAATCCTCCTCGGCCGACGCCGTCGACGTGCGTTTCTCGGTCCGCGATACCGGCATCGGCATTCCACCGGCGGCGCTGGAGGGCATCTTCGACGCGTTCGAGCAGGTCGAGACCGGTCTGGGACGCCGCCATGGCGGTACCGGCCTGGGCACCACGATCGCCAAGGGCCTGACCGAGCTGATGGGCGGGCGGATCCAGGTCGAGAGCCAGGTGGGCGTCGGTTCCTGCTTCTGGGTCGACATTCCGCTGGGCGTCGTCGCCGGCGCCGATGCCCTGACCGGGGACCGTGGGGCCAGCGACAACATCATCGCCTTCGACGACCCCTTCGTCCGCCATCGCGCCCGGGTGGCGCCGATGCGCATCCTGGTGGCCGATGACCAGGTCGCCAACCGCATGGTTGTTCGCCGGCTGCTGGAGAAGGCCGGGCACCGGCCGCAGATGGTCGACGATGGCGAGGATGTGCTGGCGGCGATGGAAGCCCACCGCTACGACGCGGTCATCATCGACCTGCACATGCCGGGCGCGAACGGCCTGGACGTACTCAAACAGGTGCGTTTCATGGAAGCGGGCGGGCGCCGCACGCCCTTCATCGTACTGACCGCCGACGCCACCGCCGAGGCGCGCGAGGCGGTGGAGAAGGCCGGGGCGTTCGCCTTCCTGACCAAGCCGGTGGTCATCGACCGCCTGCTGGAGAAGCTGGCGGAAATCGCGCTCGGGCCGGGCGAGAAGCCCGCGGCGCAGCCGCTGCGGGCCGCGCCGCGGCTGACCGGCGTCATCTCGCAGCAGATCCTCGACGAACTGCGCGAGATGGGCCTGGGCGAGGATTTCGTGCAGCGCTTCCTCACCGAATGCACACGCGATGCGCGCAAGTGCCTGGTGGACCTGGAGTCCAGCGCGCAGGCGGGGCAGTGGGACGCGGTGCGCGATGCCTGCCATGCGCTCAAGGGCGCTGCCGGCAACATGGGCGCGGTGCGGCTGGCCGACATCGCTTCGGAGGGCATGCGAATGCCCTCCGATCGCCTGGTCAACGAATGGCCGGCGTTGCTGCAGGCGCTGCGCGCGCAGCTGGAGCAGGCGCTGGCGGTGCTGCGCGAACGCGGCGACCTGCAGGCGCAGCCCGGATCGGAAAACGGCTGATCCGGGCCTGCCGGTTGCCTCTCAGCCCGCGCTGGCGGCTTCGCCCGCCGGAGCGAGCGCCTGGGTTTCTTCCGGGCGCCGCAGCTGCGCGCGCACCAGGCGCTCCATCACCCGCAACTGGCGGTCGCCCAGTTGCAACGCGGTGTCGACCCAGATCCGGGTGATGCGCATCAACTCCTCGTGCGATACCGGGTTCGCACCTTCGCGGACCTGGTGCAGCGCCAGGCGGGCTGCGGCAATGCGCCGGTTCTGGCGGATCAGCTCGTGCACCGCGCGGGTGCCTTCGCCCTTGTCGACCAGGACATCGACGATGCCCATCGCGTGGAGTTCGTCGCTGGTGTACATCCTGCCGCCCAGCATCATTTCCTCGGCGATCTTCGGCGTGGTCCGGTGGACCAGCAGCGAATAGGCGCCCATGCCCGGGAACAACCCGAACAGCACTTCCGGGAATCCCATCTGCACGCCGCGCTCGGCGACGATGGTCTGGCAGGCGAGCGCGAGTTCGAAACCACCGCCCAGTGCATCGCCCTCCACCAGCGCCACCGTGTGCGCATCGGGATGCAGGCGGGTGTGCAGCAGATGGATGTTGTCGACGCACTCGGTGGCGTAGCGCAGCAGGCCGTCGCGGTCGCGGTTGCGGATCAGGCCGGCGAACAGCTTCAGGTCGCCGCCGAGGTTGAAGACATGGGCGTCCGAGCCCAGCACGATGTGCGAGATCCCGCGTTCGGCCTGCTGCGAACGCTCGGAGATCCGCTCGATGGTCTGGCGCGCGAACAGGCGCAGTTCGCGCAGCAGCCCCGGCGAGAAGCAGGCCCGGTAGGTCGGGTCGGCGAATGCCTGTTGCGCGTGCATGAAGCACCAGTGCGCGTCGTTGGATGGATCGTGCTCGATCCGGATGGTGGACAGGGCGGTGGTGCAATCGCGGTGCAGCAGCTCGACGTTGGTCATTGGAAATCCCCCTTGAGAGGGCCACCGCCAGCCGGGCGCCTGGCGGAAGCCCTGCGCGTTCATGTTTCGCCCGATGCCCGCTTCTATGCGCTCAATCCGCGGGCAGGGCAAGGATTTCAATGATCTGGCGCGCAATGGCGCAACGTCCGCCGCGATAGTGCGACGGAAGTCACATTTCACTCTGCGTTGTCTCGCAACTCCCGTCGCAGGATCTTGCCGACGTTGGTCTTGGGCAGTTCGTTGCGGAACTCCACGATGCGTGGATGCTTGTAGCCGGTCAGGTGCTGGCGTGCATGGGCCTTGACCTGGTCGGCGGTCAGGGCTGGATCCTTGCGCACGATGACCACCTTCACCGCCTCGCCGGAACGCTCGTCGGGCACACCCACCGCGGCCACCTCGTGCACGCCGGGCAGCATGGCGATCACGTCCTCGACCTCGTTGGGGTACACGTTGAAGCCCGAGACCAGGATCATGTCCTTCTTGCGGTCGACGATGTAGAAGAAGCCCTGCTCGTCCATCCGTGCGATGTCGCCGGTATGCAGCCAGCCGTCGGCGTCGATCGCCTCGGCGGTGTCCTCGGGGCGTTGCCAGTAGCCCTTCATGACCTGCGGGCCGCGGATGCACAGCTCGCCGATGTCGCCGACCGCCAGATGGCCGCCATCCTCGCCCTGGATGCAGGCATCGGTGGAGGGTATGGGCACGCCGATCGAGCCGTTGTACTCCGCCTGGTCGAGCAGGTTGGCGCAGGCCACCGGCGAGGATTCGGTCAGGCCATAGCCTTCGGCCAGGGTATGTCCGGTGACCTGCTTCCACCTGTCCGCCACTGCGCGCTGCACGGCCATCCCGCCGCCGAAACTCACCTTCAGCCGCGAGAAATCCAACTGGTCGAACCCGGGCGTGTGCAGCAGGCCGTTGAACAACGTGTTGACGCCGGTGATGGCGGTGAAGCCGCTGCCCTTGAGTTCCTTGACGAAGCCGGGCATGTCGCGCGGGTTGGTGATCAGGAAGTTCAGGCCGCCGATGCGGGTGAACAGCAGGCAGTTCACCGTCAGGGCGAAGATATGGTAGAGCGGCAGTGCGGTGATGATGACTTCCTCGCCTTCGCGCAGGCCCGAGGCGCCGATCCAGGCACTGGTCTGCAGCATGTTGGCCACCATGTTGCGGTGGCTCAGCATGGCGCCCTTGGCCGCGCCGGTGGTGCCGCCGGTGTACTGCAGGAAGGCGATGTCATCGTGCTCGATCGCGATGTCTGGCAGGGTGTGCTTCGCCCCCGCCGCCAGCGCCGCGCGGAAGCGGACCGCGCCGTGGATGGTGTAGTCGGGCACCATCTTCTTGACGTAGCGCACCACCAGGTTGACCACCGGCCCCTTCGGGAAGCCCAGCAGGTCGCCAAGGCCGGTGGTGACGACGTGCCTGACCTGGGTGTCGGACAGCACGTCCTGGACGGTGTGGCCGAAGTTGTCCATCACCACCACCGCCGCGGCGCCCGAATCCACCAACTGGTGGCGCAGTTCGCGCGTGGTGTACATCGGGTTGGTGTTGACCACCGTCAGCCCGGCCCGCAGCACGCCGAACAGCGCGATGGGGTACTGCAGGCAGTTGGGCATCATGATCGCGACGCGATCGCCTTTCTTGAGCTGCAGTTCGCCCAGCAGATAGGCGGCGAAATCGCGGCTGCGCGCATCCAGTTCGCCATAGGTGATCGCGCGGCCCATGTTCGAGAACGCCGGCCGGTCGCGGAACCGGGAGATCGCTTCCTCGAGGATTGCGGGCACCGAGCGGTACTGGTCAGGGTCGATTTCCGCCGGGACGCCGGGGGGGTAGGACGCCAGCCACGGGCGTTGTTCGCGCATGCAATCCTCTTCTGCTGTCGATCGGCGGCCGACACGGGATGCGGCGTCTTGCCTGTACAGCTTGCCTGTCTGGATCGAAAGATTGGAGCATAGGCCCCCGGGACTGGCAAGGTGACAGGGCCCGCGAACCTTGCCCCCACGGAGTCTGCCCGATGTCCCGTTGCCCGCTTCACCACGCCGCCGGTGCATGGCGCGCATGTTCGAACGCACGCGGATGGCTGCTGCTGCTGCTGGCCTGCGTCCTCGTTGCCGGGTGTGCACGAACGCCGCCCGAGGACGCGCTGCGCGCGCGCGTGGCCGAGTTGCAGCAGAGCCTGGAGACGCGCGATGCCGCGGCGATGGAATCGCTGCTCGATGCCGAGTTCATCGGCCCCGACGGTATGGACCGTCGCGCTGCCCGGCGCATGGCAACGCTGTTGCTGTTGCGCCAGCAGCAGGTCGGCGTGACCACCGGGCCCCTGGAGGTGCAACTGCAGGGAGGCGAGCACGCGCGCGTTGCGGCAACCGTTGCGCTGACCGGCGGCAGCGGTCGCCTGCTGCCCGACAGCGCGCAGGCCTACCGGGTCGAAAGCGGCTGGCGCCTGCGCGGCGGCGACTGGTACATGACCAGCATCCAATGGACGCCGACCTTGCGTTAGCGCCGGCGCATCGTGTCGCTGCGGCCCGCTGCGCGGCAGCGGGCCGGTCTTGCGCCCAGGCGGGTGTCAGGCGCTCTTTCTGGCGGCGAGCTGGCGCAGCACGTAGTGCAGCAGGCCGCCATTCCTGAAGTATTCGACTTCCTTGGGCGTGAGCAGCAGCACGTCCACCTCGAAGCGCGTCTCGCTGCCGTCGGGCTTGCGCGCGACCAGGGTGGCGACACGGGCCTTGCCGTCTTCCAGGCCGGTGATGTCGATGGTTTCGGTGCCGTCCAGGCCGTGGCTTTGCGCGTTCTCGCCGCTGCGGAACTGCAGCGGCAGCACGCCCATGCCGACCAGGTTGGAGCGGTGGATGCGCTCGAAACTCTCGGCGACCACGGCTTTCACGCCCAGCAGGTTGGTGCCCTTGGCGGCCCAGTCGCGCGAGGAGCCGGTGCCGTACTCCTTGCCGGCGAACACCACCAGCGGCACGCCGTCGGCCTTGTACTTCATCGCGGCGTCGTAGATCGCGAGCTTCTCCGGCTCGCCGTCCTGTCCTGTGCTACCGAAGTACAGCGTGTTGCCACCTTCCTCACCGCCGAAGAACAGGTTCTTGATGCGGATGTTGGCGAAGGTGCCGCGCACCATCACGTCGTCGTTGCCGCGGCGCGAACCGTAGCTGTTGAAGTCCGCCGGCAGCACGCCGCGCGACTGCAGGAAGCGCCCGGCCGGTGAGTCCTGCTTGATGTTGCCGGCCGGGGAGATGTGGTCGGTGGTGATGGAATCGCCGAACAGGCCCATCACCCGCGCGCCGCGGATGTCGTCGATGCTGCCGACGTCCATGGTCATGCCGTCGAAGTAGGGCGGGTTCTTGATGTAGGTCGACTCCGGGTTCCAGGCGTAGAGCTCGCCGTCCGGGGATTCGATCGAACTCCAGCGGCTGTCGCCCTTGAACACGTCGGCGTAGTTCTTGCGGAACAGGTCCGGACCAATGGTGCGGGCGATGAAGTCGCCGATCTCCTGGTTGCTCGGCCAGATGTCGCGCAGGTACACCGGGTTGCCGTCCGGGTCCTCGCCCAGCGGGTCGGAGGTCAGGTCGATGTCCACGGTGCCGGCAATCGCGTAGGCCACCACCAGTGGCGGCGAGGCGAGGTAGTTCATCTTGACCTCGGCGTGGATCCGGCCTTCGAAGTTGCGGTTGCCCGACAGCACCGCGGCCACGGCCAGGTCATTCTCGGCGATGCCCTTCGACACCGCGTCGGGCAGCGGCCCGGAATTGCCGATGCAGGTGGTGCAGCCGTAGCCGACGACGTAGAAGCCCAGCTTTTCCAGGTCGTCGAGCACGCCAGCCTTGCGCAGGTAATCGGTGACCACCAGCGAGCCCGGCCCGAGCGAGGTCTTGACCCAGGGCGCGGCCTTGAGGCCACGCGCGGCGGCGTTGCGCGCCAGCAGGCCGGCGCCCAGCATCACCGCCGGGTTGGAGGTGTTGGTGCAGGAAGTGATCGCGGCGATCACCACCGAGCCGTCGGTCAGTTCGTGCTCACCATCGTCGATCTTGATGCGCGAAATGGGCTTGGCCGCCAGGTGCTCGGCCTGCGGCTGGCCGCCGCCTTCCTTTTCGAAGCGGTCAATCTGGCGCGCGGTGGCGCCATTGCGGCGCGAGACAAGCGGGACCAGGTTCTCCAGGAAGTTGTCCTGCACGTCCTCCAGCAGCACCCGGTCCTGCGGGCGCTTGGGGCCGGCCAGCGACGGGCGCACCTCGCCCATGTCCAGATGCAGCACGCTGCTGTATTCGGCTTCGGGCGCGCCCGGCTCGTGCCAGAGTTGCTGGGCCTTGGCATAGGCTTCGACCAGCGCGATCTCCGCATCGCTGCGCCCGGACAGACGCAGGTAGTTCAGCGATTCGTGGTCGATCGGGAAGATGCCGCAGGTGGCGCCGTACTCGGGCGCCATGTTGCCGATGGTCGCGCGGTCGGCCAGCGGCAGGTGCTGCAGGCCATCGCCGAAGAATTCCACGAACTTGCCGACCACGCCGTGCTTGCGCAGCATCTCGGTGACGGTCAGCACCAGATCGGTCGCGGTCGCGCCCTCGGGCAGCTTGCCGGTCAGCTTGAAGCCGACCACCTGCGGGATCAGCATCGAGGAGGGCTGGCCCAGCATCGCGGCCTCGGCCTCGATGCCCCCCACGCCCCAGCCGAGCACGCCGATGCCGTTGATCA
>JAFAFY010000141.1 GCA_023423235.1 Pseudomonadota bacterium | reverse complement strand
ATCGCGCCTGCAATCGCTGGCGCCTGCGCTGCGGATCGTTGGCGCCTGGCATGTGTACTTCGTCGAAGCCGAGCCCGGGCAGGTGCCCGACGAGGCGACGTTGCGGCGGATCCTGCAGGCCGACGGCCCGGTGCCGAAAGCCGCCGGGGACAGCGTCTCGCGTTACGTCTCGCCGCGGCTGGGCACCATCTCGCCATGGGCCAGCAAGTCCACCGAGTTGCTGCGCGGCGCCGGCCTGCCGGTCCGGCGCGTGGAACGCGGCCTGCGCATCGACCTGCAGGGCTGGCCGCAGGACCCGGCGCTGCAGGCGGCGGTGTCGAAGCTGCTGCACGACCCGATGACCCAGTCGCTGCTCGATGACGTCGACGCTGCCGATGCGCTGTTCGCCGTGCCGCAGCGCGGCCAGCTCGAGCGCATCCCGCTCGATGGACTGGAAGAGGCCAACACGCGCCTGGGCCTGGCGCTGGCCGGCGACGAAATCGACTACCTGCGCACGCGCTTCGCCGCGCTGGGGCGCGACCCGTCGGACGTCGAGCTGATGATGTTCGCGCAGGCCAACTCCGAGCATTGCCGGCACAAGATCTTCAACGCCTCGTGGACCATCGACGGCGAGGACATGCAGGTCAACGGCCGCGCGCAGACGCTGTTCGGCATGATCCGCCACACCCACGCGCAGACGCCCGAGTACACCCTGTCGGCCTACAGCGACAACGCTGCGGTGGTCGCGGGCTACGCGGCGCAGCGCTTCCGGCCCGATCCGGTCTCGCTGACCTACCGCAGCGAGCCGCTGGCCGAGAGCGCGTTCTGCATCAAGGTCGAGACCCACAACCATCCGACCGCGATCTCGCCCTATGCCGGCGCCAGCACCGGCGCAGGCGGCGAGATCCGCGACGAGGGCGCCACCGGCCGTGGCGGCAAGCCCAAGGCGGGCCTGGCGGGCTTCAGCGTCTCGCACCTGCGCATCCCGACCCTGCCGCAGCCATGGGAGGACGCCGATCCGTCGGCGCCGCGCGCGCTTAACCCGCGCATGGCCTCGGCGCTGGAGATCATGCTCGACGGTCCGATCGGCGCGGCCGCGTTCAACAACGAGTTCGGCCGCCCGAACCTGCTGGGGTATTTCCGCAGTTTCGAGCTGCCGGAAGCCGACGGCCTGGTGCGCGGCTACGACAAGCCGATCATGCTGGCCGGTGGCCTGGGCGCGATCGACCGGCCGATGGTGGAGAAGCTGCGCCTGTCCGATGGCGACGCGGTGATCGTGCTCGGCGGCCCGGCGATGCTGATCGGCCTGGGCGGCGGCGCGGCCAGTTCGGTGGCCTCGGGCGACAGCGCCGAGGACCTGGATTTCGCCAGCGTGCAGCGCGACAACCCGGAGATGGAACGGCGCTGCCAGGAGGTCATCGACCGCTGCGTCGCGCTGGGTGCGCGCAATCCCATCCTGTCGATCCACGACGTCGGCGCCGGCGGCCTGTCGAATGCGATTCCCGAACTGCTGCACGACTCGGATGTCGGCGGCATCATCGACTTGGACCGCGTGCCCAGCGACGACCCCTCCCTGTCGCCGATGCAGCTGTGGTGCAACGAGTCGCAGGAGCGCTATGTCCTGGGCATTCCACAGGATCGCGTGGACGAGTTCACCGCGCTGTGCGCGCGCGAGCGTTGCCCGTTCGCGGTGGTCGGCGTGGCGACGGCCGAGGAGCACCTCACCGTCGGTTATGGCGTGCTCTCTGCGGCTGAAACACCCGGCCCGGCGCAGCACGCCGGGCGTTCGGATGCGCCGCGCGGCAGTGCCGCGCAGGCGGCGCATCCTCACCCCATCGATCTTCCGATGGACGTGCTGTTCGGCAAGCCGCCGAAGATGCACCGTGATACCGCGCGGCTGGCACCGACCCGCTGGCCCGCGCTCAACAGCCGGCTGGTCGACCTGCACGACGCCGGCCTGCGCGTGCTGGCACACCCGACCGTGGCCGCGAAGCAGTTCCTGGTCACCATCGGCGACCGCAGCGTCGGCGGCCTGACCGCGCGCGACCAGATGGTCGGGCCGTGGCAGCTGCCGGTGGCCGACTGCGCGATCACGCTTGCCGGCTTCGAAGGCTTCACCGGCGAGGCGATGTCGATCGGCGAACGCACGCCGCTGGCGCTGCTCGACCCGGCGGCCGCCGCGCGCATGGCGGTCGGCGAGGCGGTGACCAACCTGTGTGCGGCACCGGTGGAAAGCGTGGCGCGGGTCAAGCTGTCGGCCAACTGGATGGCCGCCGCCGGCCATCCGGGCGAGGACGCGCGCCTGTTCGATGCGGTGCGCGCAGTGGCCATGTCGCTGTGCCCGGCGCTGGACCTGGCGATCCCGGTCGGCAAGGACTCGCTGACGATGCAGGCGCAGTGGCAGTCCGATGGCGTCGGTCACAAGGTGGTCTCGCCGGTGTCGCTGATCGTCACCGCGTTCGCCCCGGTCGACGACGTGCGCCGGCAGCTGACGCCGCTGCTCTCGCGCGCGCCCGGCACCGAGCTGTGGCTGATCGGCCTGGGCGCCGGCAAGCAGCGCCTCGGCGGCTCGGTGCTGGCGCAGTGTTTCGACGGCTTCGGCGGCGCCTGCCCCGATGTCGACGATGCGGCGCGCCTGAAGTCGTTCTTCGAACTCATCGGCGAGGCGCGCGCGGCCGGTCTGCTGCTGGCCTATCACGACCGTTCCGACGGCGGCGCCTTCGCCACCCTGTGCGAGATGGCGTTCTGCTCGCACCTCGGCCTGGACATCGACCTCGACGGCTGGGGCGCGGACCGCAGCCAGGACGCGCTGCGCACGCTGTTCTCCGAAGAATTGGGTGCGGTGGTGCAGATCGCCGCGGAAGACCGCGCCGAATTCGCCGACCTGGTCGAGCGCCATGGCCTGATCGAATGCGCGCAGCGCATCGCGCGGCCCAATGCCTCGGCCGCGATCCGGGTGCTGGACGACGACAAGGTGCTGGCCGAATGGCGCTGGGAGGCGCTGTTCGATGCCTGGTGGTCGGTGACGCATGCGATGCAGGCGCTGCGTGACGACCCCGAGTGCGCCGACGAGGAACGCGCGGCTGCGCGCAGTTTCGACGCGCCCGGCTTGAAACCGAAGCTGACGTTCGACCCGGCCGAGGCGGTCGAGGCGCCGTACGTCGTGGCTGGCGCGCGCCCGCGCGTGGCGATCCTGCGCGAGCAGGGCGTCAACGGCCAGATCGAGATGGCCGCCGCGTTCGACCGCGCCGGCTTCGATGCGGTCGACGTGCACATGAGCGACCTGGTCGCCGGCCGTGCCGACCTGGCGACGATGCAGGGCGTCGTGGCCTGTGGTGGCTTCAGCTACGGCGACGTGCTCGGTGCCGGACGCGGCTGGGCGACCTCGATCCTTGAACGCCCGCAACTGCGCGACATGTTCGCGGCGTTCTTCGATCGCGGCGACAGCTTCGCGCTCGGCGTCTGCAACGGCTGCCAGATGCTCTCCCAGCTCAAGGCGATCATCCCCGGTGCGCAGCACTGGCCGCGCCTGCTGCGCAACCGCAGCGAGCAGTTCGAGGCGCGTCTGGGCCTGCTGGAGGTGCTGGATTCGCCGTCGCTGTTCTTCGCCGGCATGGCCGGGTCGCGGATCGCGGTGGCGATCGCCCATGGCGAGGGCCGGGTGGCGTTCGACAGCCCGGCCGACCGCGCGGCGGCGCGGGCCAGCCTGCGCTATCTCGACGGCGATGCGGCGGCGGTGCGGTACCCCGCCAATCCGAACGGCTCGGAGGATGCCATCGCCGGGCTCACCAGTGACGACGGCCGCGTCAGCATCCTGATGCCGCACCCCGAGCGCACCCCGCGCACGGTCAACCTCAGCTGGGCGCCGGCCGATTGGCCGGAAGACAGCCCGTGGCTGCGGATGTTCCGCAACGCCAGGCGGCACGTCGGCTGACGTGCCCGGCGGCTGGCGCAATGCCGGCCGCCGCATCCACAAGTGACATCCATCGTGTCTGCCCACGTCGCGAGGGCGGGGCCTGGTGTCGCTCAGGAGCGCGAGAAAAGAAGTGCATTGGTCACGAAACTTCTGCGCGCTGGTGCCGCAGGTGCGCGCTGGTGTCCCCGGCTTACTGCGGTGCGGTATCCAGCGCGCCGCCTGGCCTCGCCAGGACGGCATCCATGCGCCTGTTCAGGATGCAAGCATGCTTACCCGTATGGAGTGCCGGGGAGATCATAAAAGATCATTGAAATCAGTAATTTGAGAAGGCCGCGTGCTGCGCGCTGGACCGCCAGCGCATGCGCGGCTGATTCCCCGGACGAATCTTGCTATTCAGAAATTGTCAGCGTGTGACCCTTGACGTCACCGATTGGCCGGGGCGAGTATCGGATCACAGATTCGCGTTCGGGGACGATTCAAGTTGCGTACACCTCCTCTTCAGTTTCGGCCGGTCCTGGTCGGCACCGTCGTCGTCGCCTTCGGGGCGTCCATCGCCTGAACCAAATCCATAGCCGCATGGTCGCGCCCGACCCTGCGGCTTTTTTTTGCCGATTTTTCCTATTCCACGCATTCCAGAGGCACTCTCGATGAATCGCATCTATCGCAAGGTTTGGAACCGCTCGTTGAACCAGGTCGTTGTCGCGTCCGAACTGGCCTCGGGCGACAGCGCCGGCGCCCAGGACGGCGGCACGCTGCAGGCGCCGCGCCGGACCTCGCTGATGCTGAGCCTGAGCGTCCTGCTGTTCGGCATGGCGTCTCCATTCGCGATGGCGCAATCGGTGGAGGTCGGCGGCAATGTGCCCTGCGCGCTGGACACCGGCGCTGCCGAGATCGCAGCCGACTGCGCGGTTGCGGGCACGGCCAATGCCAGCGGCAGCGATGCCGTGGCGGTCGGCGCGCAATCGCAGGCGACCGGCCCCAATGCCACCGCGCTCGGCACGGCAGCACGCGCGCAGGCCAACGGGGCCACCGCGGCGGGCGCCAACAGTTGGGCGACCCACGCCAATGCCTCCGCGTTCGGTTCCGGTGCCCGGGCCAGCAACACTGGCGCCACCGCACTCGGCTCCAATGCACAGGCATCGCAGGCGCAGGCCACTGCGGTCGGGTTCACCGCGCAGTCGCTTGCCACCGGTGGCACGGCAGTCGGCCGGACCGCCACGGTACAGGCCGGCGCGAACAACGCCGTTGCGCTCGGCCATGGCGCCGTCGCCAGCGAGGCCGACGTGGTTTCGGTCGGCGCTGGCGGTAGCGGTCCGACACCTGCTGGCGCGCCGGCCACGCGCCGCATCGTCAACGTCGGCGATGGCGTCGCCGACAGCGATGCCGCCACTGTCGGTCAACTGGCCGATGTGGCGGAGGCTGCCAGCTTCCACTTCAAGGCCACCGGCGACGACGCGGCCATCGTGGAAGGCGAGGAATCGCTGGCCGCAGGTGCCGGTGCCGCAACCGATGGCGACTATGCGACTGCCGTGGGATCCACCGCGCTTGCGCTGGGCGACGGTGCCACCGCGCTGGGCAGCAATGCGTTCGCCGTGGGCGAGGCGGCGCTTGCTGTTGGCGCGAGCGCAAGCGCGCTCGACGACCTCGCTGTCGCGGT
>JAFAFY010000180.1 GCA_023423235.1 Pseudomonadota bacterium | reverse complement strand
CGCCTGCTCGCCTACGCCGACGACACCAACGGCCGCCGCCAGTACACGATCCGCTTCCTCGACCTGCAGACCGGCCAGGCGCTTCCGGAAACCATCACCGGCGCGTCGTCCAACCTGGTCTGGGCCGACGACAACCGCACGCTGTTCTATGTCGAGAACGACCCGGAGACCCTGCTGTCGGTGCGGGTGAAGAAGCACGTGCTCGGCACTCCGGTCACCGACGACGTGCTGGTCTACGAGGAGCAGGACGACAGTTTCTACATGGGCATCGGCCGCACCCGCGACGACCAGTACATCGTCATCGGCGTCAGCAGCACGGTCTCCAGCGAGTACCGCTACGCCCCGGCCGCGGACCCGACCACCTTCACCGTGCTGGCGCCGCGCGCGCGCGACGTCGAGTACGACGCCGACCACCATGGCGGCCGCTGGGTGATCCGCACCAACGCCCCCACCGCCGATGGTGTGCCGGCGACCAACTTCAAGCTGGTCACCGCGCCCAGTGACGCGACCTCGCGCGCGCAGTGGCAGGACTGGATCGCCCACCGCGACGACGTCTACATCGAGGGCTTCGAACTGTTCGACGGCTTCACCGCGATCGGCGAGCGCTCCGACGCGCTCGAGCGCGTGCGCGTGCTCAAGGCCGACGGCAGCGACAGCTTCGTCCAGGCCGACGAGCCCGCCTATTCGATGGGCCTGTCGACCAACTCCGAGCACGACACCGACTGGCTGCGCTACAGCTACACCTCGCTGACCACGCCGGCCACCACCTACGAGGTCAACACGAAGACCGGTGAGCGCCGCGAACTCAAGCAGCAGCCGGTGATCGGCTACGACCCGTCGAACTACGTCACCGAACGCGTCTGGACCACCGCCCGCGACGGCAAGCGCGTGCCAGTCTCGCTGGTCTACCGCAAGGGCTTCGTCAAGGACGGCACCGCCGCGCTGCTGCAGTACGGCTACGGCAGCTACGGCGCGTCGATGGATCCGGGCTTCTCGGTCAGCAACGTCAGCCTGCTCGACCGCGGCATGGTCTACGCCATCGCCCACATCCGCGGCGGCGAGGAAATGAGCCGCGCCTGGTACGACGACGGCAAGCTGCTCAACAAGCAGAACACCTTCACCGACTTCATCGACGTCACCGACGACCTGGTGCGGCTGGGCTATGCCGCGCCCGAGCGCGTGGCGGCCTTCGGCGGCAGCGCCGGCGGCCTGCTGATGGGTGCGGTCGCCAACATGGCGCCGGACAAGTACCGGGTGATCCTGTCGCAGGTGCCGTTCGTCGACGTCGTCACCACGATGCTCGACCCCAGCATCCCGCTGACCACCAACGAGTACGACGAGTGGGGCAACCCGGAGCAGAAGGAGTACTACGACTACATCGTCCAGTATTCGCCCTACGACAACCTGCGCGCGCAGGCCTATCCGGCGATGTTCGTCGGCACCGGCCTGTGGGACTCGCAGGTGCAGTACTGGGAGCCGGCCAAGTACGTGGCCAGGCTGCGCGACCTCGACACCGGCAGCTACCCGCTGGTGTTCCGCACCAACATGGAGGCCGGCCACGGCGGCAAGTCGGGCCGCTTCCGCCGCTACCGCGAGTCGGCCGAGATGTACGCCTTCATGCTCGACCAGCTGGGCATCGGCGGCGCCCCGCCCGAGGCCGCTCGCTGAGGCCCGCGCGCCGGACCCAAGGCCTTCCGCACCCCGGCGCTGCTGCCGCCCTGTCGCCGACGGCTGCTAACGCAGCCGGCCAGTCGGGCGCGGCGGCGAGCGTTCCGGCGTGACGGCAGGGCGGCGGACGGCGCGTCGTCCGGCAGCACCTCGTCGGACAGCTCGTCTTCCGGCAGCACGCCATCGGACAGCACGCCATCTGGCAGCCGGTTGCGCCGCGCTGGCCCACAGTGCAGCGATCCCTGAGCCCGGCCGTGAGCCGGCACGCATGCACGCCGGCGCGGAATGTCCGGCCTTCGGGTCTGCCGGAGACGGATGTCAACGCAATTTAGAAATGTCCCCTGTTTGTGCCAGATAGAGATGTCCCCTCTGGTGCCTTCGGACGCGAGGCCTTGCCGATGGGTGTGTTGAACCACGGGTGCTGTCTTGAAGGCCTTCTCGTGGCTGCCGGTTGGAATGCGCTGCGCTGATCCAGCTCGGCATCGAGTGCCTTGCGATCGGCTACCCGGGTGCGCCATTGGCTGAGCTCGAAGTGGGTGAACGGGATTGGCATGTGTCCAAGCCACAGTTCGATGCCCGTGCTCAGGACGATGACGGTCAGGTGTCTGGCCTGGGTCCGGCGCCGATGCGTATCGGCGATCTGCAGGGCGTGGTTGTCGAATCGGATGGCCCCATTGCGATCGACCTTGCGCAGGTGGTGCGGGCTCAGCACGCGGCGCAGGTCGGGCTCGGCCAGCATCTGCGGACGGTGGGCATCCTCGGGGTCCAGCGGCGGCCTGGCAAAGCGCTGGTTGTGCTCGGCCAGATAGGCGTGCAGGAAGGTATTGGCGGTGGCGATGTTGCTGATGCCGGCCAGTCGCAGGGCCTTGGTGAAGCGGTCCTGGAAGGTCTTGTGGACCCGCTCCACGCGTCCCTTGGCCTGTGGCGAGTGGGCGCAGATCAGCTCGATGTCCAGGGTGTGCAGGGCGCGCTGGAGCTGGGTCTGCGCGGCTTGGTCTGCGTTCGGGGCATTGATGCGGAAGATGGAATGGCGGTCGCTGTAGTAGGCCAGTGGCCGCCCATAGGCCCGCAGATGCGCGGCGATACCGTCGAAATAGGCCTCCGTCGTCTCGGCAGGTACCAGGCACGCGTAGATGACCTGGGAGGTGGCGTCGTCGATGAACACGAGCATCGTGCAACGCGGTGCGCGCCCCTCGAACCAGTCGTGCGGCGACCCATCGATCTGGACCAGTTCGCCGAAGCGGGGACGGCGGCTGCGCGCCCGGTGGACGCGGCGCTTGCCTATCCTGGGCCTCCAGCGCCCGGTCTGGATCAACCACTGCCGCAGGGTCTCCACGCTCAGCTTGATCCCATGCCGGGCCTGCAGTGCTTCGCTCAGCAGGGTCGGTCCGAAGTCGGCGTAGTGCGCCGCATGCAGCGCCAGCACCTGTTCGCGCAATGCCGTACGGCAACGCCGGTTGCCTGGCCGTCCACGCCGCTTGGAGCGCAACCCCTCAGCCCCATCCTCACGCCACGCCCGCACCAGCCGCTTCACGTGACGGCACGACAGCCCCAAGACCTCGGCCGCCTTGGCCTGACGCATCCGCCCCGCAGCCACCTCGGCGATCACACCGGCCCGTTCCACCTCGTCCTGCGACATCCCCACCTCCATGCCAGTGCCCCTACAAAAGGGGACATCTCTAACTTGCAGGAAGGGGACATTACTAACTTGGAGCTACAGCCGGCGCTGGCCCGGATTGACGCCGGGCCGATGCGATAGCACAATGCGCGGCTCGTTGCGGCGACGCCGCGCGACCGATGGCTATGTAGCTCAGCCGGTTAGAGCACAGCACTCATAATGCTGGGGTCGGTGGTTCGAGTCCACCCATAGCCACCATCCGGATTTCCGCCAACCCCATGATCTTCATGGGGTTTTGTGCTTTATGGGCTATTGGGCTCCGCGCCGCGGGCCATCTGGCCGTAGCGGCGGGTCTTCGTCGAGTCATGCCGGGCGGCGGTCTGCACTGTCGCCGGCTGTCCTGCGTCTACAACAATGTCGATGCGCGCGCGCAGCGCTGCCAGTGCGGCGGCGTGCTCGGCCGCGACCACATCACCCTGTGCCCGGCGTGCGGCAGCGAGGACCTGCGGTTGCAGCCGCCCGACATGATCGTCTGAGGCCCGCATCGGCAGGAAGGCCGGGACGCCGACCCGCGCGGCGTGCGACCATCACCGGATCCGGTCCCGCGGCAGGTGAGGATGGGCGGTCGCATCCGCGGGCCGCGCCGCGCGCGGGATTGCGGCGGCGGCGGGCGTGCCGCAATCCCGCTTTCCGGGATGCACGCGCTTTCCCCGACATTCCATCAAGCCTTCAAAGGTGACCTCATGAGCAAGCATGATTCCGCACTGTGCGCGCTGGCACTAGCTGTTGCGCTTTCGGGCTGCAACGACGCCGCGTCTCCCGCCGCAACGCCTGGCTCCACAAGCGCCGCCGCCACGCCCGCAGAACCGGCCCGGCCGGCGCTGACCACCGAGGTCTTCAATCCGGGGGAAGCGGGGATCTTCGCCGTGTCCTCGGTGCTGGTGGAGGGCAAGG
Organism: Pseudomonadota bacterium; assembly: GCA_023423235.1. GTDB lineage: Bacteria > Pseudomonadota > Gammaproteobacteria > Xanthomonadales > Xanthomonadaceae > Luteimonas. The sequence goes on along the minus strand of JAFAFY010000180.1, from coordinate 987 downwards.
ACGAGGCGATCCTGATCGATGCGCAGTTCTCGGCCGAACAGGCGCGCAAGCTCGCCGACCGGATCAAGGCCTCGGGCAAGCGCCTGACCACGATCTACATCAGCCACGGCGACCCCGACTACTACTTCGGCCTGGACACCTTGCATGCGGCGTTCCCCGATGCGCGCATCCTGGCCACGCCGCAGACCATCGCCCACATCAATGCAACCAAGGACGCCAAGCTGGGCGTGTGAGGCCCCCAGCTGGGCGCCAATGCACCCAGGCAGATCCTGGTGCCGCAGCCGCTGCAGGGCGATACCCTGTCGCTGGAAGGCCAGGAACTGAAGATCGTCGGTCTGGATGGCCCGACGCCGGACCGCAGCTTCGTCTGGATCCCGTCGATCCGCACCGTGGCCGGCGGCATCCCGGTGATGTGGGGCGAGCACGTGTGGATGGCCGACACCCGCACGCCCGAATCGCACGCCGAGTGGTTGGCAACGCTGGAGCGGATCAGGTCGCTGGATCCGGCCAGGGTGATCCCGGGCCACTTCGTCGGCGAGCTGCCGGCCGGTGTGGAGGCGGTCGACTTCACGGCAGGCTATATCCGCGCCTTCGACGAGGAGGCTGCAAAAGCCAAGGATTCGGCCGCGCTGGTCGCCGCGCTCAAGCAGCGCTATCCGGGCCTGGGCGGCGAGGATTCCCTGGAGCTCAGCGCCAAGGTCGCCAAGGGCGAGATGGAGTGGCAATGAGTCCCCGGCTGCGGTTGCGGTCGCCAGCGGCTGTTGCCCGCTGACGCGCTTCGTCGGCGCGGACGCGAAGCAGGCCGGGTGCCGCGACCTGGCCGGGACGTCGTACATCGCTGGCCCGCCAATTGCGGGCCGTGCAGCGCGTTCCTGCCCCGACGGCCCCGGCAAGAGACGCGGGGCGGGGGCGCCCGGCCGCGGCAGGTGCGCAGCCGGTCAATCCGTCACAACCAGTCCTGCTTCGCCCGCCGTCACGCTGCCGACC
>JAFAFY010000139.1 GCA_023423235.1 Pseudomonadota bacterium | reverse complement strand
GCCCGGGGCGCGCCGCCGAACACGCCGCGCCCCGGGCAACGCCGCAGGCAAGCACAACAGCGAAACCCGCGCTACCCAGCGCCGCGGCCGCGATCCTGGCCCGCGCCAAGGCCCGCGCAGGCAACCGCCCCGCATGAGCGCCGCCAGGACCGAACCGCCGCGCCCGCGCCGCGGCCGCACGATGACGCGCGCCGAGATCCGCGAGATGTTCACGCGGCTGCGTGACCTCGACCCCGACCCCACCACCGAACTCGAATACACCACGCCGTTCGAACTGCTGGTCGCGGTGATCCTCTCGGCGCAGGCCACCGATGTCGGCGTCAACAAGGCCACGCGCCGGCTCTACCCGGTGGCCAACACGCCACAGGCGATCCTGGCGCTGGGCGAGGACGGTCTGAAGCGCTACATCGCGACCATCGGCCTGTTCAATGCCAAGGCGAAGAACGTCATCGCCACCTGCGCCATCCTGGTCGAGCGCTACGGCGGCGAGGTGCCGCGCACGCGCGCCGAACTCGAGGCCCTGCCCGGCGTCGGCCGCAAGACCGCCAACGTGGTGCTCAATACCGTGTTCGGCCAGCCGACGATCGCGGTCGACACGCACATCTTCCGCGTCGCCAACCGCACGGGCCTGGCGCCCGGCAAGGACGTGCGCGCGGTCGAGGACCGGCTGTTGCAGGTGGTGCCACAGGAATTCCTGCTGGGCGCGCACCACTGGCTGATCCTGCACGGCCGCTACGTCTGCAAGGCGCGCAAGCCCGACTGCCCGCTGTGCGTGATCCGCGACCTGTGCCATTACCCGGACAAGACGCCCGGCGCCGCGCCCGCCTGAGTCGCGGGGCCGGCCAATGCTGGCCGCTGCCGGCCGGCAACCCTAGACTGGCGCGATGACCGAATTCATTCCGCCCGCCAGCCGCTTCGTCGACCTGCCGTCGCCGTTCCCGATGAAGCGCGGCGGCGCGCTGCATGGCGCGCGCGTCGCCTACGAGACCTGGGGCGCGCTGGATGCCGATGCCGGCAATGCCATCCTCATCGTCACCGGTCTTTCGCCGGACGCGCACGCGGCCAGCCATGCCGCCGACGCGTCTCCCGGCTGGTGGGAAGCGATGCTCGGGCCCGGCAAGGCGATCGACACCGAGCGCTGGTTCGTGGTCTGCGTGAACTCGCTGGGCAGTTGCAAAGGCTCGACCGGGCCGGCCTCGATCGACCCGGCCACCGGCGATCTCTACCGGCTGCGCTTCCCCGACCTGTCGATCGAGGACGTGGCCGATGCCGCCGCGCACGTGGTGCGCGCGCTGGGCATCCGGCAACTGGCCTGCGTGATCGGCAACTCGATGGGCGGCATGACCGCGCTGTCGCTGATCGCGCGGCATCCGGGCCTGGCGCGCAGCCACATCAACATCTGCGGCGCGGCGCGCGCGCTGCCGTTCTCGATCGCGATCCGCTCGCTGCAGCGCGAGGCGATCCGCCTCGACCCGCTGTGGAACCAGGGCGACTACGACGACGCGCACTACCCCGAAAGCGGCATGCGCATGGCGCGCAAGCTGGGCGTGATCACCTACCGCTCGGCGCTGGAGTGGGACGGCCGCTTCGGCCGCGTGCGCCTGGACTCCGACCGCCGCGACGACGACGACCCGTTCGGGCTGGAGTTCGAGGTCGAGAGCTACCTCGAAGGCCATGCGCGGCGTTTCGTGCGCCGCTTCGACCCCAACAGTTATCTGTACCTCAGCCGTTCGATGGACTGGTTCGACATCGGCGAGAGCTGCCACGACTCGACCGAAGCCGGCCTCGCTACGCTGCGGCTGGAGCGCGCACTGGCGATCGGTGTGCAGACCGACATCCTGTTCCCGCTGCAGCAACAGCAACAGATCGCCGACGGCCTGCGCGCAGGCGGTGTCGATGCTGCCTTCCTGCCACTGGAATCGCCGCAGGGCCACGACGCGTTCCTGGTCGACATCGGTCGGTTCGCGCCGGCGATCGGCGGGTTTCTCTCCGCGTTGCCGCCCCGCAACTGAAGGCACGCGGCAATCGCGGATCGACAACACGCGCTTCCAGCGTGCTGCGCGTGCATCACGCCCGATCGCGCACCAGCCGCTAGACTCGCCGCATGAGCGATACCCTCGACTTCCCCGGCCGCGACCGGCTGGTTGCCGCGGTGGACGCCGCGATCGTGCCGGGCGACGCCGCGGCCACGACGGCCGCGCTGCGCGGCGCGCTGTGCGCACTGATCCGCGATCCCGATGTGCGCCTGCCCGGCTGCATCCACCAGCCCATCGCGGAACACTATGCCCGTCGCGTGCTGCACAACAGCGCGCAGCACGGCTACAGCGTGGTGGCGATGACCTGGGGGCCCGACCAGGGCACGCCGCTGCATGACCACGACGGCCAGTGGTGCGTGGAAGGCGTGTGGACCGGCGAGCTGGAGATCACCCAGTACGAACTGCTGGAACAGCGCGACACGCGCTTCCGTTTTCGCGCCGCCGGCGGCGTGCAGGCCGGGCCCGGCAGTGCCGGCAGCCTGATCCCGCCGCACGAGTACCACACGATCCGCAACACCAGCCCGCGCGAGATCGCCGTCTCGGTGCACGTCTACCGCGCCGAACTGCAGCAGTGCGCGACCTTCGTACCCGAGGACGGCGACTGGTACCGGCGCGTGGACCGGATGCTGGAAGTGGACTGAGCCGCACCGCAGGCGCGCGGCCCTACTCCTCGATCAGGCGTGCGACTTCGACCCGCAATGTGCTGCCGCCCTCGACCAGCCAGGCGCGGCCCTCGACGACGATGCCGTCGCCGACATGCACCTGCTCGACCAGGGCCGGATCGACCGCGCCACCGGAAGCGGCATCGAAACGCACATCCTGCGGCACCCGCGACACCGGTTGCGGCACGCCAGGGCGCAGCGCGGCGGGCTGGCCTTCGACGTTCGAGACCAGGTAGCCGTTCGGGCACGGCGCGCGCACGCAGCGGATGTTGCTCAGGTGGACCCGGAACACGCCCTGGGCCAGCGCGACCTGGCCGTCTGGCTGCGAGGGCACCACGGCGAACTCGCTGGCCGGCAGCTCGCGCTCGGCCACCGGCACGGCATCGACCACTCCGCCGGCCTTGCCGGCGCACGCGGCCAGCATCGCCAGCAGCAGCGCCGCCGGCACCACCCGCGCACATGCCCGGGCCAACGGCGCGACGCGCCCCGATGCCTGCCCTCGATTCCCGACCATCTGCACACTCCAGCGCGACCGGCCAGCCGCCGGCCCGCGCATCATGCCCGGTGCGATGTTTGGATTCCGCAAAGACGCCCCCGCCAGCCCGGCATCGCGGCCCCGGCGATCCGCTATACTCCGCGTCCGCGCCGGAGTGGCGGAATCGGTAGACGCAGCGGACTCAAAATCCGCCGCCCTTAAAAGCGTGTGGGTTCGAGTCCCACCTCCGGCACCAATGACTTAGGCCGCTTTTGCGGCTTTTGTCATTACTGGTTGGTGCAGTTTTCGTGCAGCCGGGAACCACCGCAACCGGATCGATCCGACATGCGAGAATCCCGGGCGGACGCCCGGCACGTGGATGGGCGCGAACCATGGGCACCGCCATCGCATGACCGCACTGGAAACACTTCTCGACACCCTGCGCCAGTCCTCGATAACCGAGCGCGAAAAAGGCACTTATTTCGAGGACCTGATCCTCGCCTACCTGCGCAACGAGGCCACCTACCGCGACCTCTACTCCCGAGTCCGGACCTGGGCCGAATGGGCGCCGACCCACGGCTTCACTGCCAAGGATGACGGGATCGACCTCGTTGCAGAAGTAGCCGGCACGGATGAGATCCATGCCATCCAGTGCAAGTTCCACGACCCCCGCTACCGGCTGCAGAAAAAGGACATCGACAGCTTCTTCACCGCGTCGGGCCGGAAACCCTTCGCCCACCGCATCATCGTCAGCAGCACCGACCACTGGTCCGACAACGCCGAGAACGCGTTGGTCGACCAGCAGCCGCCGGTCAGCAAGATCACCCTGCACGACCTGGAAGCCAGCCAGATCGACTGGGCGAGATTCCAGCCCAGGTCCGCGGTGGCGCTGAAAGCAAAGAAGTCCCTGCGCCCGCACCAGGAATCGGCGCTCAAAGCCGTTACCGCAGGCTTACAGGATGCCGACCGCGGCAAGCTGATCATGGCCTGCGGCACCGGCAAGACCTTCACCAGCCTCAAGATCGCCGAGGCCATGGCCGGCAAGGGCGGGCGCGTGCTGTTCCTCGTTCCCAGTCTGTCGCTGCTGCAGCAGACGCTTACCGAGTGGACGCAGGAAAGCGCCGTTCCGCTGCACAGTTTCGCGGTGTGTTCGGACAGCGACGTGGGCAAGAAGCGCGGCCGCAAGGAGGACGACGCCGTGCAGACGCTCGCCCACGAGTTACGCTACCCGGCTACCACCGACGCAGGGGCGTTGGCCAGGGGCATTGCCGCGCGCAACGACGGCGGGCACATGACCGTGGTGTTCGGCACCTACCACTCCATCGAGGTCATCCACCAGGCCCAGAAGCAACACCGCCTCGGAGATTTCGACCTGATCGTCTGCGACGAGGCCCACCGCACCACAGGCGCCACCTTCGAGGGCGACGACGAATCAGCCTTCGTCCGCATCCACGATGCCGCGTACATCCGCGCCGCGAAGCGCCTGTACATGACCGCCACCCCTCGCATCTACGGCAACGAGGCCAAGGCCGTGGCCGAGCGCGACAACGTGGCACTGTATTCGATGGACAACGAGGCGTGGTACGGCAGGCAACTGTTCGTCATCACCTTTTCCGAAGCGGTCAAGCGCGGCCTGCTGGTGGACTACAAGGTCATTGTGCTGGCGGTGGAGGAAAGCCACATCAACCGCCGCCTGCAAACCCTGTTGAAGGACGAGAACAACAGCCTTCGCGTGGACGATGCCGCCAAGATCGTCGGCTGCTGGAAGGCGCTGGCCAAGCTCGGCATCCACGAAGACGGCAGCGCATCGCCGGAGCCGATGAAGCGCGCCGTCGCATTCTGCCAGGTCATCGAGCCCGGCAAGGGCGGCAAGACCCACAAGGTCAGTTCCAAGGAAATCGCCGGCATGTTCAAGGCCGTGGTGGATGCCTACCAGGATGCCGAAGACATCGAGCCGGAAGCGCGCCTGACCTGCGAAGCCGAACACGTGGACGGCAGCATGAACGCCGGCCAGAAGGAGGCCAGGCTCGACTGGCTGAAGGCCGAAACGCCGCCCGACACCTGCCGCGTGCTGTCCAACGTCCGCTGCCTGTCCGAAGGCGTGGACGTGCCTGCGCTGGATGCGGTGCTGTTCCTCACCCCGCGCAACTCACAGGTGGATGTGGTGCAGTCCGTTGGCCGCGTGATGCGCAACGCGCCAGGCAAGCAGCGCGGTTACGTGGTGCTGCCGGTGGTGATTCCCGCCGGCATCGAGCCGCACGAGGCACTCAACGACAACAAGACCTACGCCGTGGTCTGGCAGGTGCTGCAAGCCCTGCGCAGCCACGATGACCGCTTCGACGCCATGGTCAACAAGCTTGAT
>JAFAFY010000129.1 GCA_023423235.1 Pseudomonadota bacterium | reverse complement strand
CAGTGCACGTGCCAGCCGGTACTGGTCCACGTCGTGCTGGTACTGGCCCACACCGATCGCCTTGGGTTCGATCTTGACCAGTTCCGCCAGCGGATCCTGCAGGCGCCGCGCGATCGACACTGCGCCGCGCAGCGAGACGTCGAGACCCGGAAACTCCTTCGCCGCCGTCTCCGAGGCCGAATACACCGAGGCGCCGGCCTCGCTGACGACGATCTTCTGGATCTTGCGCTCGGGCAGCAGCTTGAGCAGGTCGCCGGCCAGCTTGTCGGTCTCGCGCGAGGCGGTGCCGTTGCCGATCGCGATCAGTTCCACGCCATGCTGCAGGCACAGCGCACGCAGCGCATGCAGCGACTGGTCCCACTGCCGCCGCGGCTCGTGCGGGTAGATGGTGTCGGTGGCGACCAGCTTGCCGGTCGCGTCCACCACCGCCACCTTGCAGCCGGTGCGGATGCCCGGGTCCAGGCCCAGCACCACCTTCGGCCCGGCGGGCGCGGCCAGCAGCAGGTCTTTCAGGTTGTCGCCGAACACGGTGATCGCCTCGGCCTCGGCCTTCTCGCGCGCCTGCGCCAGCAGGTCGATCATCAGGTGCAGGTGCAGTTTCGCCCGCCACGCCAGGCGGCAGGCGTTGCGCAGCCAGGCATCGGCGGCGCGGCCGCGCTCGGCGATGCCGGCATGCAGTGCGATGCGGCCCTCGGCGTAGGCGTTGCCCTGTTCGGCATCGCTGCCCGGGTCGAGTTCGAGCGTGAGGAATTCCTCGCGGCGGCCGCGCAGCAGCGCCAGCAACCGGTGCGAGGGAATCTTCGCCAGCGCTTCCGCATGGTCGAAGTAGTCGCGGAACTTCTCGCCCGCGGCCTCCTTGCCCTCGACCACCTTCGCCCGGATCACGCCGTTGGCCTCCAGCCAGCCGCGCAGCTCGCCCAGCAGCGCCGCGTCCTCGCCCCAGCGCTCGATCAGGATCGCGCGCGCGCCCTCCAGCGCGGCCTTGGCATCGGCGACGCCCTTCTCGGCATCGACGAAGCCGGCGGCGAACGCCTCGGGCTCGCGCGTGGGGTCCTGCAGCAGGCCGTCGGCCAGCGGTTCCAGCCCGGCCTCGCGGGCGATCTGCGCGCGCGTGCGGCGCTTGGGCTTGTAGGGCAGGTACAGGTCCTCGAGCCGCGCCTTGCTGTCGGCGGCGCCGATGTCGGCGCGCAGCGCCGGGGTCAGCTTGCCCTGCTCGTCGATGCTGGCCAGGATCGCGGCGCGGCGCTCCTCGAGTTCGCGCAGGTAGGTCAGGCGCACTTCCAGGTTGCGCAGCTGGGTGTCGTCGAGCCCGCCGGTGACTTCCTTGCGGTAGCGCGCGATGAACGGCACGGTCGCGCCCTCGTCCAGCAGCGCGATCGCGGCGATGGCCTGCGCGGGCTGTGCGCCGATCTCGGCGGCGATGGTCTCGGCGATCCTGCGCGCCAGTGCTGCGTCGTTGTGCATCGTGTCCAGTCGTGTCGCGGCCGGAATGCCGCGCGCGGATTGTCGCCCCCGGCTCCGGCCAGCGGAACCCGTTGACAAGCCGCGCCCGGACGCACAGGCGAACGTAGGCGGCAGTCGATGCCGCGGCCCGTGCGGGGCCGGGTCATCGGTCCGACTGCGCGCGCCGCCGCCACGGCAGCGGGATCGCCAGCAGCATCAACGCCACGTAGGCCAGGCGGCTCGACACGCTCTCGCGGTCCGGCGCGGATCGCGGTTGCGCCGCGTTGCCGGGTGCCTCGCCGGCATCCTCGTCGGGCAGACGGAATTCGCCGGCATCGAGCCGGCGGATCAGCTCGCGCGCCTGGGCAAGCTGGTCGGCCGGGACGTGCAGCTTCACCCCGCCGATCGCCAGCCGCCACTCCCAGTTGGCCAGCGCCATGTGCTCGTCGCCCAGGTGCACATCGATGCCTTCGGCGTGCAGCAGGCCGGCGGCGATCCGCGCCTCGATCGGATCGGCGTAGCGGGCGACGATGGCGTGCATGCGCTGCATGTGAGGGACGTTGCGGTGCTTCGGGAATTTGCGGACAGGGTAATCTTCGCCCATGAAGCCGAACCTCACCCTCGCGCACCGCCCCGTCCGCCGCCTGGCCGCGCTGGCCTGCGCCTCGCTGTTGCTGGCCGCGGGCTGCGGCCGCGATGCGGGCGACGCGGGCGGCGCGGGCGATATCGGCGATACCGGCACCGCGGCATCGGCCACCGGCGCTGCAACGCCCGAGGCGGCAAGTCGCGTCCAGGAATGGGCGTTGCCCGCGGTCGGCGCGGGCTCGTCTGCACCGACCCTGGCGCTGGCACCCGACGGCAGCCTGCTGCTGGGCTGGATCAATTCGCGCGAAGGCCGCCGTCACGTGCTGCAGTTCTCGCGCTTCGACCCCGCGCAGCAGCGCTGGCGCAACGCGCCGGCGACGATCGCCATCGGCAACCGCATGGTCGTCAACTGGGCCGACACCCCGCACATGGCCGCCACGCCCGACGGCGCGTTGTGGGCGCACTGGCTGCAGAAATCCCCGGTGGCGGGCGCCGATGCGCCGTATGCCTACGACATCGCCCTGGTGCGCTCGCGCGATGGCGGCGCCAACTGGGGCAGCCCGGTCGTGCCGCACGACGATGGCACGCCCACCGAGCACGGCTTCGTCTCGATGTGGGCGCAGGGCAGCGACGGCAGCCTGGGCCTGGCCTGGCTGGACGGGCGCAATACCGGTGCGGCCGCCGGCCACGATGCGCATGCCG
>JAFAFY010000046.1 GCA_023423235.1 Pseudomonadota bacterium | reverse complement strand
AGGACTGCGTGGACCTGGCCAACTGGATCTGCGATGTGCTCGACGCGCCCGAGGACGAGGCAGTGATCACGGCGGTGCGCGACAAGGTTGCCGCGCAGTGCGCCAAGTATCCGGTCTACGGCTGAGCCGCTGGCGCATGCCGCCGGTGGGCGGGTGGTCGGCCGGCACGCATGCACGCAGGCGCCTGGCGGATCTGCAATGAGCGCACCCGCACCGCGGGCGGGCGCGGATCCCTGGCACGGAGACCGCAGGCAGCGCGCGTATTACGGTGTGCACGCGTTGCTGCTGGGTGTGCCGGTGCTCTGGTTCGGCGGTGGATTCTCCGTGCTGGGCCTTTATTACGGACTGATCGTGCCGTCCGCATCGTGGTTCTGCCTGTCGCTGATGGGCGTCGCCGGGCTGGTGTCGTGGCTGCGTCTGAGCATCGCGTTCCTGCGCCGCGGGCGTTTCGGCCTGGCGCAGGCGTCCCGGTTCTGGTGGCTGGGTGTCTGCGCGGGCGTGCTGGCCGCAATCTGGATGCTGTTCTCGATCCTGTGGGGGCCGAGTGTAGATACCGGCCCGCGTCCACGCGGTGAATGGATCATCGCAATCGCGGTGATGCTGGGCGCCGGCCCGGGGCTGTTCCCGCCCGTGCTGCACCTGGCATGGCTGGCGTGGTCCGCGCGGCGTCGCTGGCCGTCCGGCGGGCCCCTCGGCGATACTGCGGCACGCCCTCCATCAGGTTGACCGTCGTCGCATGTACTGCCCTTTCTGCCAAGGCACCGACACCCGCGTGATCGATTCGCGTGTGTCGGAAGACGGCGCGACGATCCGGCGTCGCCGCGAATGCGAGGCCTGCGGCGAGCGTTTCAGCACGCTGGAGACGATCGAGCTCAAGTTGCCGGCCATCATCAAGGGGGATGGCCGGCGTGAGCCGTTCGACGCGCGCAAGCTGCGGCTGAGCATGGACCGTGCGCTGCACAAGCGTCCGGTGTCGGAAGAACAGATCGAGGCGACCGTGCGCGCCGTCGTGCACCAGCTGCGCATGACTGCCGAACGCGAGATCTCCTCGCGCCGCGTCGGTGAGTTCGTCATCGCCGAGTTGCGCAAGCTCGACCATGTCGGCTTCGTGCGCTTCGCCTCGGTCTACCGTTCATTCGAGGATGTCGCCGATTTCCGCGAGGAACTCGACCGGCTCGAGCGCGATCTGCCCGGCGAGGGGCAGTTGCCGCTGCTCGAAGGCGGGGCGGTGCCGGCAGGCAAGGGGCCGCGTCGGCGCTGAGCGGGGCTGCGGTCGCGAGGTCTGATCTGTGCGCCCGTGATCGTCTCCTGCGCACCCCTGCAGCATTCGCGTTCCGCGCCTCCGTCCCGATCCGGATCGAACAGGTTTTCAGGAGAGCCTTGCATGACCGACTTCACCGCCGACGACCATCGCTTCATGGCGCAGGCCCTGCGCCTCGCCGAACGCGGCGCCTGGACCACGCGGCCCAACCCGATGGTCGGCTGCGTGCTGGTGCAAGGCGACGGCGTGGTCGGCGAGGGCTGGCACCAGCGCAAGGGCGGTCCGCATGCCGAGGTGTTTGCCCTGCGCGAGGCCGGGCCGCGTGCGCGCGGCGCCACCGCCTACGTCACCCTGGAACCCTGCGCGCATACAGGCAGCACCGGACCCTGCGCCGATGCGCTGGTCGAGGCCGGCGTCGCGCGCGTGGTGGCGGCGATGCGCGACCCGTTCCCGCAGGTCGACGGCGCCGGCTTCGACCGCCTGCGCGCCGCCGGGATCGACGTCGCCTGGGGGTTGTTGGAAACCGAGGCGCGCGCGCTCAACCGCGGCTACCTGTCGCGGCTGGAGCGCGGCCGGCCGTGGCTGCGGGTCAAGCTGGCCTGCAGCCTGGACGGACGCACGGCGATGGCCAATGGCGATTCCAAGTGGATCAGCGGCGAGGCCTCCCGCCGCGACGTGATGCACTGGCGCGCGCGCAGCGGTGCGCTGCTGACCGGCAGCGGCACGGTGCTGGCCGACGATCCGCAGCTGACCGTGCGCCTGGGCGACGACGCCCCGGTGCTGGCGCCGCTGCGGGTGGTGCTGGATGCGGGCCTGGCCACCGCGTCGCGCGGTCGGGTGCGCGACGCTGCCGCGCCCACCCTGTACCTGCACGCCAGCGACGCCAAGGTGCCGCACGGCTTCGATGCGCCGCGCATGGCGGTGCCGCGGCAGGGCAGCCAGCTGGATCTTGCCGCGGTGCTGGTGCTGCTGGCCGCGCAGGGCATCAACGAGGTCCAGGTGGAGGCCGGCGCCACGCTGTCGGGCGCCTTCCTGCGCGCGGGGCTGGTCGACGAACTGCTGCTCTACGTCGCCCCGGTGCTGCTGGGCGACCGCGCCCGCCCGCTGTTCGAGGGCCTGGGCATCGACGCGATGGCGCAGCGGCTGCGCCTGCAGACCATCGAGACCCGCCAGGTGGGCGAGGACCTGCGCCTGCTGCTGCGCCCGGCCGCCTGAGCGCTCGGATGGCCGCTGTCGCCGCCTGCGCGCGGCGGCGCAGGCCATGGCGCTAAAATGCCGGTTTTCCCGCTCCGCCCGGGGCGGCGTTTCCTTCTCCCGGAGTTCCCATGCGTACCCACTTCTGCGGCCTCGTCGATGAGGCGCTGATCGGCCAGACCGT
>JAFAFY010000429.1 GCA_023423235.1 Pseudomonadota bacterium | reverse complement strand
TTCGGCAACACCGAGACGCAGAACGACTTCTGTCCGCAGTCGCCACAGCCTTCGCACACCAGCGTGTTGACGAACACGCGCTTGGCCGGGTCGGCGATCTTGCCGCGCTTGCGCCGCCGGCGCTTCTCGGTCGCGCAGGTCTGGTCGTAGATCAACACGCTGACGCCGCGGACCTCGCGAAGCTGCCTCTGCACGGCGTCGAGGTCGCGGCGGTCATGGAACTCGACGCCGGCCGGGAACAGCTCGCGCCTGGACCACTTGCCGATGTCGTCGCTGACCAGCGCGATCACGTCCACGCCTTCGCTGCGGACCTGGTGGGCGATCTGCGGCACCGTCAGCGTGCCGTCGACCGGCTGGCCACCGGTCATCGCCACCGCGTCGTTGTAGAGGATCTTGTAGGTGATGTTGACGCCGGCCGCGACCGACTGGCGGATCGCCAGCGAGCCGCTGTGGAAGTAGGTGCCGTCGCCGAGGTTCTGGAACACGTGCGGGGTATCGGTGAACGCCGCCTGCCCGCACCAGGTCACGCCTTCGCCGCCCATCTGGGTGAAGGTGTCGGTGTCGCGGTCCATCCACGTCACCATGTAGTGGCAGCCGATGCCGGCCAGCGCGCGCGAGCCATCGGGCACGCGGGTACTGGTGTTGTGCGGGCAGCCCGAGCAGTAGTGCGGCACGCGCGGGAACTGCGCGCGCGGCAGCGCAAGCTCGCCTTCCTTGGCCTCCATCCACTGCAGCACGTCGTGCATCTTCTGCCGTTCGCTGCCCTCGTCGGGCAGGTAGCGCAGGATGCGGCGGGCGATCACGCCGGCGATGGTGGCGGGCGTGAGTTCGCCGGTGCTCGGCAGGATCCAGGCCCCGCTCTCGTCGTACTTGCCGACGATCGTCGGACGCTCGCCGTCGAAGTTGTAGAACAGCTCCTTCATCTGGCCTTCGATGAAGCCGTGTTTTTCCTCGACAACGAGGATGTCCTGCAGTCCGCGCGCGAAGCTGCGGATGCCGACCGGCTCCAGCGGCCAGGTCATGCCGACCTTGTAGACGCGGATTCCCAGCGCGCGGCACGCGGCCTCGTCGAGGCCGAGGTACTCGAGCGCGGTCAGCACGTCGAGGTAGCTCTTGCCGGTGGTGACGATGCCGAAACGGGCGTCGGGCGTATCCAGCACCAGGCGGTCGATGCGGTTGGCGCGCGCGAACGCCTGCGCGGCCTTCACCGCATAGCGGTGCAGGCGCATCTCCTGGTCCAGCGGCGGGTCGGGCCAGCGGATGTTGAGGCCGCCGGGCGGCATCTCGAAGTCGTCCGGGGTCACGATCCGCAGCGCCAGCGGGTCGACATCGACCGACATCGACGACTCCACGGTCTCGGCGATGGTCTTGAAGCCGACCCAGCGCCCGGTGTAGCGCGACATCGCCCAGCCGACCAGGCCCAGGTCGAGGATGTCCTGCACCCCGGCGGGATTGAGGATCGGCATCATCGCGCTGGTGAATTCGCCCTCGCTGCCGTGCGGCAGGGTCGAGCTGCGGCAGGCGTGGTCGTCGGCGGCCAGTGCCAGCACGCCGCCGTGGCGCGAGGTGCCGGCGGCGTTGCCGTGCTTGAACACGTCGCCGCAGCGGTCCACGCCCGGGCCCTTGCCGTACCACATGGCGTAGACGCCATCGACGTTGGCGCCGGGGAACAGGTTGGTCTGCTGCGTGCCCCAGACCATGGTCGCGCCGAGGTCCTCGTTGAGGCCGGGCTGGAACTTCACGTTGGCCTGGGCCAGATACTGTTTCGCGCGCCACAGCTCCAGGTCGAAACCGCCCAGCGGCGAGCCGCGGTAGCCGGAGATGAAGCCGCCGGTGTTCAGGCCCGCGGCGGCGTCGCGCAGGCGCTGCATCAGCGGCAGCCGCACCAGCGCCTGCACGCCCGACAGGTAGATCCGGCCCTCGGTGCGGGTGTACTTGTGCGCGAGGGTGTAGTCGGGGTCGGTGACGCCGTGGGTCAGGCCGGTGTTGGCCGATGCGGGCGAGGACAGTTCGGCGGTGCTGGTCATGTCGATCGGACTCTGGCTTGCGACCCGGACGGGTCGCTGGCGGGCCACGGCGAGGGCGCCGGACGGCATGGGGCAGGGCGGGCAGCGGAAAAATTGTAGCAGTGGGCAGGTGTGCGACCGGCGGGCGGCAACGCGGTCGGCAGCGCCGTCCCGGGCATGCGAAGGCGTCCTTCGCGGCGGCGTGGGGCATGGCGCGATGCATCGCGGCCGGGACTGCCATCCGCGTCACGGTGCTTTGTGACAGTCGCCACCTTACAATCCGCCCCGGAACGCGTGTGCGATCTCGGGGGATCCAGATGAAGCGATATCCATGGCCGTCTCGCGGCCTGTTGCTGTGTGTGCTGCTGTCTGCCGCGCAGGCTGCGTGGGGGCAGTCGTTGCCGGCGCCGGCGGAGTTCTATTTCGATGACGACCCGCGCGTCGCCGCACCGGTGGTGGCGCTGCCCGGCGATGACGAGGCGACCTATGCGCGCCTGCAGACCCTGATCGACCGCAACGCGCGCAATGCCGACCAGGCCCGCGCGCAGCTGGCGCACGCGCTGATGCGGTCGGGGCGCAGCGAGACCGGCCGCGCGCTCTACGACCAGTTGCTGTCGCGTCTGGCGTCGCGTTCGCAGCTGGGCGCCGCCGTGCACTGGAACTACGGCTGGGACCTGTACCGCGAGGGTGCGTTCGAGGCCGCGCTGGCACAGTGGCGCCAGGCGTTCGATGGCCGCCTGGTCAAGCCCAGCTGGGTGCCGCCGACCCTGGCGCTGGCGCTGTGGCGGCTCGACCGCAGGCCCGAGGCGCTGCAGTGGTACGCCGCCGCGGTGCGTACCGAGCCGCAACTATGGAACGACCCGGCGCGCTATCCGCAGCTGCTGCCCGACTGGACCGATGCCGACCGCGCGCTGCTGGCCGAGGTATTCGCGGCCTGGCGCGCGGACCCACCGGCCTGGCCGTAGGCGAATCGCGGCAGTCGCGGCCGGCAGCGCCCGGCAGGCGGTGGCCGCGCGCTCAGTCCAGCGC
>JAFAFY010000417.1 GCA_023423235.1 Pseudomonadota bacterium | reverse complement strand
ATCCAGTGGTACTGGCGGGATCATTACTGGCCGGCATTCAACTTGGCCGACGCCGCGATCGTCGGCGGCGCGATCGGGATCGCGCTGTTCGGATTCTTTCCGGGGAAGAAAGCGAAGTAGGCCGCCGTCGCCGCCGATCCAGCACCTCTCCCTCCGGGAGAGGTCGACGTGCAAGGCGCGTCGGGGTGAGGGCTGGGCTTTCGCGGTGATTCCTCAAGATCCTGAGCTTGTTCACGACTCGGAAGCAGCATTCCCGCGGCTTCGCCCTCACCCCGTCCCCCCGCTCCGCGCCCCGGCCCTCGCGTTGCCGCGAGGGCGTTCAGCGACACGCGAGCCGGTGGCTCGCAAGCGTGCCGCCTCACCCCAGGAGGAGAGGGGCGTATGTGCCGTGCGGGAGATGCTCCGTCGTGCTTCTGTTCCGTTTCGGCGCCGCAGGCTCCGGTAAACTCCCGTTCCTATGGACATCGTCCTCGCCAACCCCCGCGGCTTCTGCGCCGGTGTCGACCGCGCGATCGAGATCGTCAAGCGCGCGATCGAGCTGCTCGGCGCGCCGATCTACGTGCGCCACGAGGTCGTGCACAACCGCTTCGTGGTCGAGGACCTCAAGCGCCGCGGCGCGATCTTCGTCGAGGAACTCGACGAGGTGCCCGACGGCAACACCGTCATCTTCAGCGCCCACGGCGTCTCCCAGGCGGTGCGCGAGGAAGCGGCCAGCCGCGGCCTGAAAGTGTTCGATGCCACCTGTCCGCTGGTGACCAAGGTGCATTTCGAGGTCGCGCGCCACTGCCGCGCCGGCCGCGACGTCGTGCTGATCGGCCACGCGGGGCACCCGGAGGTCGAGGGCACGATGGGCCAGTGGCGCGCCGAGGCCGGCCGCGGCCGGATCTATCTGGTCGAGGACGAGGCCGATGTCGCCGCGCTGGTCGTCGGCCAGCCGGAAAACTTCGCCTACACCACCCAGACCACGCTGTCGGTCGACGACACCCGCAGCGTCATTGCCGCGCTGCGCGAGAAGTTCCCCGCGATCCAGGGGCCGAAGAACGACGACATCTGCTACGCCACCCAGAACCGCCAGGACGCGGTGCGCGACCTGGCCCGGCAATGCGACCTGGTGCTGGTGGTCGGCTCGCCCAACAGCTCCAATTCCAACCGCCTGCGCGAGCTCGCCGAGCGCGATGGCGTCGAGGCCTACCTGATCGACGGCGCCGCCGAGATAGACCCGCGCTGGATCGCCGGCCGCCAGCACATCGGCGTGACTGCCGGCGCCTCGGCCCCCGACATCCTGATCCAGGGCGTGCTGGAGCGCCTGCGCGAACTCGGTGCCAAGGGCATGCGCGAGCTCGACGGCGAACCGGAAAGCATGGTCTTCGCCCTGCCCAAGGAACTGCGGGTGCAGCTGGTCGATTGACCGCGGCCCATGCCCTGCCTAGAATCCACGCCCCAGGCCGGAATAGCTCAGTTGGTAGAGCGGCGCATTCGTAATGCGTAGGTCGTAGGTTCGATTCCTATTTCCGGCACCAAGTTGCAGCAGGCGGGCCGCCCGGCAGGGTGGCCCGTTTTGCGTTCTGGCCGACAGGCGAACCGAGGCGTTGCGTCGCCGGCGGCGCGGGCGGCGATGCCGGTTGCGCGCAGGGAACGCGGCGATGCGTGCCGACACGTTGACCCGCAACGGAACCCCTCGACAGGCGTGGCAGAATAGCCGCATGTCCTATCTCGTCCTCGCCCGCAAGTGGCGTCCCAAGCGGTTTGCCGAGCTGGTCGGGCAGGAGCACGTGGTCCGCGCGCTGACCAATGCACTCGAGACCGGGCGGGTCCATCACGCCTTCCTGTTCACCGGTACCCGCGGAGTCGGCAAGACCACCATCGCGCGGATCTTCGCCAAGAGCCTGAACTGCGAGCGCGGCACCTCGTCGGACCCCTGCGGCGAGTGCGAGACCTGCAAGGCGATCGACGCCGGCCGCTACATCGACCTGCTGGAGATCGACGCCGCCAGCAACACCGGCGTCGACGACGTGCGCGAGCTGATCGACAACGCCCAGTACATGCCCTCGCGCGGCCGGGTGAAGGTCTACCTGATCGACGAAGTGCACATGCTGTCGAAGTCGGCGTTCAACGCGCTGCTCAAGACCCTGGAAGAACCGCCGGAGCACGTGAAGTTCCTGCTGGCGACCACCGATCCGCAGAAACTGCCGGTGACCGTGCTCTCGCGCTGCCTGCAGTTCAACCTCAAGCGCCTGGACGAACAGCAGATCCAGGGCCAGATGAACCGCATCCTGGCGGCCGAGGGCATCGCCGCGGAACCGGGTGCGATCCGCCTGCTGTCAAAGGCGGCCGATGGCAGCCTGCGCGATGGTCTCTCGCTGCTGGACCAGGCGATCGCCTACACCGGCGCGGGCGGCGAGGGCGGGGCGCTGGGCGACGCCGCGGTGGCGGCCATGCTCGGCAGCGTCGACCGCACCCGCGTGGATGCGCTGCTGCAGGCGCTGGCGGCCGGCGACGGCGCGCAATTGCTGGCCGAGATCGCGACCCTGGCCGAGTTCTCGCCGGACTGGTCGGGCGTGCTGGAGGCGGTGTCGGAGGCGCTGCACCGTATCCAGGTGCGGCAGCTGGTGCCCGAGGCCGGTGTCGAGGCCGATGGCGTCGATGTCGAAGGCATTGCCGGCGCGGTGCGGCCCGAGGTCGTGCAGCTGTGGTACCAGATGGCGCTCAATGGCCGCCGCGACATCTCGCTGGCGCCAAGCCCGCGCGCCGGTTTCGAGATGACCCTGTTGCGGATGCTGGCGTTCCGCC
>JAFAFY010000390.1 GCA_023423235.1 Pseudomonadota bacterium | reverse complement strand
CGCTGGGCGGCCTGCTGATCGGCACGATCGTCACCGGCCTGTTCGTGGCGATCTCGATGACCACCGGCGGCGGCGCCTGGGACAACGCCAAGAAGTACATCGAGGACGGCCACCACGGCGGCAAGGGCAGCGAGGCACACAAGGCCGCGGTGACCGGCGACACCGTCGGCGACCCCTACAAGGACACCGCCGGCCCGGCGATCAACCCCCTTATAAAAATCATCAATATCGTCGCACTGCTGCTCGTGCCACTGCTCTAAACGGGATCGGTCCCGCACGGCACATTCGCCCTTCCCCTTGTCCGAGGGAAGGGTCGAGGCGCCGCAGGCGCCGGGCAGGGAACGCCGCGCCGCCGCGCCCACTGTGCGCATCGCCCGGGAGCACGCGCCTGTGCACGCCGGCGCTGCTCGGCCACAATGGCGTCTGCACACGCCGGAGACCGCGCATGTCCCGTTCCCCATCGCACACCTTGTCCCACCTGCGGGCGCCTGCATTGCACGCGTTGGCCCTCGCCCTGGCGCTGTGCCTGCCTTCGGCGGCGATGGCGGCCGAGCCTGTCGCCGCAGATGCCCCCGCCGCCGCTGCGCGGGTGCCGACCCCCGGCGACCTCAAGCCCGGCGAGTACCTGTGGCATCCGGAGATCGCCCCCGAGGGCCCGGTGGTACTGGTGGTCAGCCTCGACGAGCAGCGCGCCTACGTCTACCGCAACGGCATCGCGATCGGGGTGACGACGATCAGCTCCGGCAAGACTGGACACGAAACCCCGACCGGGGTGTTCACCATCCTGCAGAAGAACCGCGTCCACCACTCCAACCTCTACAACAACGCCTCGATGCCGTTCATGCAGCGGCTGACCTGGGACGGCATTGCCCTGCACGGTGGCAACCTGCCCGGCCATCCGGCCTCGCACGGCTGCGTGCGCCTGCCGCAGCAGTTCGCGGAGCTGGTGTTCGGCGTCACCCGCACTGGCGACACCGTGGTCGTCGCCGATGCCAAGGCCTCCGCGGCCGGGCTGGTACATCCGGCCGTGCTGGCACCCATCGCCGCGGGCGGGCAACAGGCGGCGGCCGATGCGGCATCACCGGGCACCGCCATCACCTGGACGCCGGAGGCGAGCCCGGAAGGTCCGGTCAGCGTGCTGGTCAGCCTGGCCGACCAGCGTGTGTTCGTGCTGCGCAACGGTGTGTCGATCGGCGAGGCGCCGCTGCAGATCGCGCCCGGTTTCGCCGTGCACGGCTCGGTGCTGATGGTCGCCGGCGACGCGCAGCAGGCCGACGGCAGCGCAGGCGCGCAGCCCGCCCGTCACTGGGCGGCGTATCCGGTACTGGGCGTGGACGCCGACTCGCTGGCGTCCCTGCAACTGCAGCTGGCACAGCGCCCGCTACAGGTCGATCCCGCGTTCGAGGCCGCCGTGCAAGGGGTGCTGGTGCCCGGTTCGACCGTGCTGCTGACCGACCTGCCCGCGGTCCGCGAAACCCCGGCCGGACAGCCGTGGGCGCCGGTGCTGGAGTCCGATCCACCGGCCGCGCCGTCGCCGGCCCCGCCCATCGGCAGCTGAACGCCGGCCGGTACGGCAGCCGGCGGTCCGCGCCACTTGCGGAACCGCCTGCGCCGGGTTGATATTCTGGCGGCATGCGCCCTCTCTTCCTCGCTTCCGCCGTCGCCGCCCTGGCCTCGGCCGGCCTCGCCGACCGCGTGTCCGCGGCCGATCACCTCGCCATCGCCACGCCGTCCGCGGTGCCGGCCAGCGACCCGCTGCTCGACATCCTGGCGCGCAGTGCGCCCAAGCTGGACCGCAAGGTCCTGCAGCTCGCGACCCGCGCGCTGGCCTGCACCATGCGCCAGCCGCATGCGCGGCCGGCCACGCTCAGCGTCATCGACTATTCGCTGCCGTCCACCGAGCCGCGGCTGTGGGTGTTCGATCTGGCCCGCAATACGCTGCTGTTCGAGGAATGGGTGGCGCACGGCCGCAATACCGGCGAGAACCACGCCACCCGGTTCTCCAACCGCGAAGGCAGCTACATGTCCAGCCTGGGCGCGTTCCTGACCCAGGAGACCTACCACGGCCAGAACGGCTACTCGCTGCGCCTGCAGGGGCTGGAGCCGGGCTTCAACGATCGCGCGCGCGAGCGCGCCATCGTGATCCACGGCGCGCCCTACGTGAATCCCCTGGCCGCCACCGGCATGGGGCGCCTGGGCCGCAGCCTGGGTTGCCCGGCGGTGCGCCCGGCAATCGCGCGCCAGCTGATCGACACGATCCGCGACGGCTCGCTGGTGTTCGCCTATTACCCGGACGAGGACTGGCTGCGGCAGTCGCAGCTGCTCGATGCCGGCTGTGGCAGCACGCACCACGCCAGTGCGGATGCCCAGGGCGCCAACCACAGCGGCAGCTGAGCGCCCCGCCCGCGATCAACCCCCCGGCGGGATTTGGTGCACGGTGGGCGCAACGGTGCGCCCGCCATGCCAAGCTCCCTACTCTTCCACGAAACGCCCTGCGGCCACGTGGAACCAGGGCGTGCACAGCAGTTGCTGGTCGTCGGCATAGGCAAAGTCCGCCTGCCAGACCTCCAGGCCATCCACCGTTTCCGGCAGCACCATGCGCCCCTCGTCGAACGGGGCAACGCCCAGGCACCAGCGTACCTGGCGCGGCGGATCGCTCAGCCATTGGGTGAAGGTGAAATCGCCCTCGCTGCTGGCCCCGGGATCCAGTCGGCGGGCCAGGGGCGTCGGCGGCACGGTCGGCGCCGGCTGCGGCAGCGCGCGCACCACATGCAGCAGGCTGACGCGTCCAGGCGCGTCCTCGCGCACGAACGGAAGGCCCATCGCGCCGGGCGCCTGCCGCTTGGTCAATACCGCATGGCGATCCCCGCGGTCGAACACCGCCAGCGGGACGCTGCCGCTGTTGTGCAGCCGGTAATGGACATGCAGGGCGCCGCTCTCGCCCGACGTGAAGCCGGCCTGGAGCGTTACGCCCGGAGCGCTGACCTCGGTGCGGGCACTGTCATCTGACGTCATCGGAATTCTCGTTTCATCGGTCGTCGCCGCATGCAGCAGCGGAGCGCAGAACAATAGCAGCGCCGGCGCCAGCCAGGCTGCCCTCGGTGCGCAGCGCGCCGGGACGGGATCGCGCGCTGGCGCCGGGGCGGCGGCCGGGCCGCGGGTGGTGTCAGCCATCAGGTGTCTCCCAAACGGAAGGGGTGGCGCGCCTGGGCACGCCACCCCCGATGCCGCTCAGCTGCCTGGAATCAGAGTGCGTAGCTGGGGCGGTCCGGCAGGCCCATCTCACGACGGATGCCGTTCTCGGTCAGGTGGATCGGGTTGTGGGTGATCGCGCCGGTGCCGTCGAAGTCATAGGGCGTGGCGCTGGTCTCCAGGCCGACGGCCTGTCGCTCGGCATTGGGCACGCGGCCGCTGTCAGGGCCTTCGCCGCGGTAGGTGCCCTGCAGGAAGGTGCCGTTGACGCCGTTATAGGCGTGCGACATCTCATGGTAGAGCACCACCGACGGCGCCGGGAACGCATCCATGTGGAACGACGGGTTGTAGCTGATGGTCACATCGCCACCCGCACCCGCACGACCGTTGACGATGTCGGCATCACGGCTGAAGGTCTGGGCGTAGCCGTTGTCTTCGTTGGACAGCTCCTGGATCGTCACCACATTGCCCTTGGCCTCGGCTGCCTTGTCGAACTCGGCCAGCATCTGCTGTCCATTGGGCGAGGCGCGCAGGAAATCCAGCTCCGACTGCATGCGCTGGACGAAGGCATCCGAGCCCTTCACGCTGATGCCGCGATCGCCCACGGTGTTGTCGATCTCGACATTGATCACGGTCGGCTTGGCACCCGTGGCGGCATTGATCAGGTCGCTGACCTCGGAGTAGACGGTGGTCTGGGCATGCGCGCCCTCCACGGTGTCACTGCCGCCACCGGCATAGACGGTGGAGCGGCCCTCGCCGACGTTCACGGTGTCGTCGCCCAGGCCGGCGGAGATGATGTCGAACTCGCCGCCGCCGTGGATGACGTCGTCGCCACGGCCACCCTCGATGTAGTTGGTGCCGGTGCCGGCGTAGATGGTGTCGCTGCCGTCGCCGCCGTAGATCACGTTCTCTCCGCTGCCACCGTGGATCTCGTTGGTGCCGCCGGTGGTGTGGATGTCGTTGCGGCCACTGCCGGTCAGCTTGATCACGTCATCGCCGTTGCCGCTGGTGATGCGGTTGTCGCCGTTGCCCTCAACCAGGATGTCGTTGTTGCCCTCGCCGGCGTCGACGACGATGTTGACGTCGACGTTGGGCGCGACCTTGATGGTGTCGTTTCCGGCGCCGGTGCGCAGGGTCAGCTCCTGGCCCTCGGCCAGCGAGACCTCGTAGCTCTCGCCATTGACGGTGACATCCAGAGTGCCGTCGTCGCGCTGGGTCACGCCGACGTCGTCGTTGCCGCTACCGGTGGTGAAGACCACCTGGTCGCGGCTGATGTAGCCGCCGGCGTTGGTGCGCTCGCGGGCGATGGAGACCTGGTCGTCCTTGTGCAGCGGATCGATCTGGATCGGCTTGCCGTCCGGGGTGCTGCTGGTGGTGCGCTCGCGCGAGTTGGTGCCGCTGCCGTTGATCTCGACCGCACCGTGCTGGGTCAGTTGCGGGCCGTCCTGGGTGGACACGTCGGGACCGTCACTGTCGCCCTGGATGACCGTGTCATGGCCGACATCGTGGGGGCCGTGGGTGTGGTCGCCGTCGGGACCGTGCAGGTGGCCGTCCGGCGCCAGCGGATTCTCCCAGTAGCCCTGGGTCGAGGTGGAGGATGGCAGAGCGGCGGCGTTCAAGCTGTCGAGGGTTGTCATCGGCGGGAAACCTGTATCGGATATGAGGAAGTCGGATGACATATGTACGCACCCGTATGGCTGCATCCAACTAGGGCGTACCCGAGGGCGCCCGGGTCACGGCGGAGTTTCCCGTGCAACCTTCACGCGCTGCGCCGCACCATGGTTGCGCGTAAACTTGCGGGTCTCTTTTCGCCATTGGAACCGTAAGCGCATGGGCCTGGACTCCGTCCCGACCGGCAAGAACCCGCCGGAAGAAATCAACGTCATCATCGAAATCCCCAAGGACGCCGAGCCGGTCAAGTACGAGGTGGACAAGGACAGCGGCGCGATCTTCGTCGACCGCATCCTCTCCACGCCGATGCGCTACCCGTGCAACTACGGCTACGTGCCGTCCACGGTCTGCGGCGACGGCGACCCGGCCGATGTCCTGGTGGTGCTGCCGCTGCCGCTGATTCCCGGCTCGGTGATCCGCTGCCGCCCGGTCGGCGTGCTGAAGATGAGCGACGAGGCCGGCACCGACGAGAAGATCCTGGCCGTGCCGGTGGAGAAGGTGTTCGCCGGCTACGCCCACATCAGCGACATCGAGCAGGTCTCCGGGCACTGGCTCGAGCGTATCGGCCACTTCTTCGAGCACTACAAGGACCTGGAAAAGGGCAAGTGGGTCAAGATCGAAGGCTGGGCCGGCGCCGCCGAGGCCAAGCAGGTGCTGGTGGACGCGATCGCGCGCTACAAGCAGCAGGGTTGATCGCACGGCGCCGGCCACCGGCGCTCGCTACAGGCACGCTGCTCGACGCAGTAACGAAAAGCCGCCCCACGGGCGGCTTTTTCTGTTGCCGATCGCGGCAACTGCTTGTCTGGCGCATCTTCAGACAATGGGCTGTCCTGGCCTTGGGGCTTCCCTGGAACCCGGCAACAAAAAAAGCGGGCCCGAAGGCCCGCTTTTCCGTAGAACATAGCGGCGCTGGATCAGAACCGCTGGACGTAACGCATGTACGTGAAACGACCGATGTCGAACTCGGGGTAGTACGGGAAGCCCGTGCTGACATTGCCGCCGCTGAACATGATCGCGGCCTCACGGTCGGCGATGTTGTCCACGCCCACCGAGATCGTCGCATCCCACGGTGCGTTGTAGGAGAGCTGCAGATTGTGGAAGGTGTTGGAACCCAGGCGGTTACGCGGAGCCGTCTCGCCATTCTGGTAGCGGTCGGGATCCGAGCACGGACGGTTGGCGACGCAGCCGTCGTTGATGCCCGAGTAGTAGCGCATGTTCCAGGTCACGTTCCACTCTTCGTTGATCTCCCAGTTGGTGCTGAGCGTCGAACGGATGCGGAAAAAGCCCGGGTCACCTGCGCCACCAACGAAGATGTCCTCGCCGTCGGCGTTCTGGGCCAGGGTGTCGTACTGCGACAGGTAGCTGGTCTGCCAATCGAAGGTGAATCCACCCACCGCGGTATCGGCCAGACTGTAGCGCGCACCGAAGTCCCAGCCTTCCGTCTCCAGCTGGCCAAGGTTGGTCAGGCCGAAGAACATGCTGCTGATGTGACCATCGGCGGCACGTACGATACCGTCACAGCGGCCCGCGTCACCCAGCACGTAGCAATCGCGCAGGATGCGCTCGACGCTGTCGGAGATGATGAAGTTCGACAGCTTGTAGTTGTACCAGTCAAGCGACAGGGTCAGGCCTTCGGCGAAGCCGGGGCTCCAGACAATGCCGGCGGTCTTGCTGACAGACTCTTCCGGTCCGAGGTCCGGGTTCGACCCCGACAGGAACTGGTCGGGCGTTGCACACGGCCACGAGGTGCACGGCACCAGGCCTTGGCCGAGCTGCACGTAGTCGGCCGGAACGCCAGCCGCGGTACAGGCCGCGTTGCCCGCGACGCTGCCCGGCACACCTACCGAACACGGGTCGGTGTACTCGACGAACGTGCCGCCGACACCACCGAACAGGTTGTCGATCGACGGTGCGCGGAAGCCCTGTGCCCAGGTGCCCCGGATAGCCAGCGACTCGATTGGACGCCACAGGAAGCTGGCCTTCGAGTTCGTGGTATCGCCAAAGTTGCTGTAGTCGGAGTAGCGCGACGCCAGGTTGAGCGTCAGCTCCTGCGCGAATGCCATGTCCGCCAGCACCGGGATATTGAGCTCGAGGTAGGCCTCGTTGACTTCGTACTCGCCCTGCGTCGTCTGCGCCGGCAGGCCGGTCGAATTGCCGCTCTGGTTGAACGCATCGGGAACAAAGCGACCGGTCTCCTCGCGGCGCTCAATGCCGGCCGCGAACGAGAAGTCGCCAGCCGGAAGTTCGAACAGGCCACCGGTCAGGCTGGCCGAATAGATCTTGGTGCTGGTCTCACCCGTGTCGGTGTAGGTCGGGAAGAGGAAGTTGCGGACGTCCGCGTTGGCGAGCGAGCCCTGACCTGCGACACCGTAAGGCAGCAGCGGATTCCACGGCACGCAGCCATCGATCACTTCATCGGCAGTGCCACAGCGCGCCACGCCGTTGGCATCGATGAAGGACGGACCGAGCGCCTGCGCACTGGCCAGCAGGCTGGCATCGCCGTATCCGGTCTTGGTCAGCTCGTTGCGGTTGTTGGCGTAGGTGACGTTCCAGTCCCAGGGACGCTCATTGACCTCGAAATAGCCATTGAGGCCAGCGACGACGCGGAACGTGGTCAGCTCGCTGCGAGTGGTGCGCGGCACTTCCCACAGCCGGCGACGAAACTCGATGTCCTCGCCGATCGGATTGAACACGCTGTCACCCGACAAAGGGGTATCAAAGGCCAGCGACTGGTATGGATAACCAGCGATCTGCTGATCGGTCGTACGCTTGTTGTAGGTGATATCGCTGTTGAAGGTGATGCGATCGGTCAGATCGTAGTTGATGTTCGCAAACACCGACTTGCGTTCCAGGCCCGTCTGCGCGTACATCTGCCGGTTGGCGTTGGCATTGTATTCAGCGGTGTGCGGCACGTAGTCCGCAGCGTTGCCTGGGTTTCCGCCTTCGCGCAGCGTGAGCCATTCGCCAGTCACCGGGTTCTGCCACGAGCCATGCTGGCTGATGGGACTGAAGCCCGAACCCGGATAGTCCGGGCCAGCGTTGCCGTAGGCACTGAAGAAGCGGTCACCCGCGCGGACAGGATCGGACTCCATGAACTCGGCCGAGATGGTGACGCCGCCACGTTCGTTGCTGGTGCCGAAGGTACCCGAGTAGATCGTCTCGGCGCCGTCGCCCTGGCTGAACTGGCCGTACTGGACCGATGCTTCGGCACCATCGAAGCGCGAGCGGGTGATGACGTTGACCACGGCCGCGATCGCGTCGGAGCCGTAGATCGACGAAGCACCATCCTTGAGGATGTCGATGCGCTCGATCGCCGAGACCGGGATCTGGCTCAGGTCCTGATAGCCGCCGGTGGTCGCGCCGAGGCGTACGCCGTTGATCAGTACGAGCGTACGGGTTGCGCCCAGGTTGCGGATATCGATGTAGTAGC
>JAFAFY010000113.1 GCA_023423235.1 Pseudomonadota bacterium | reverse complement strand
CGGTGAACATCGGCCTGCGCATCCTGCTGGGCTATTTCGTCATCGTCGCGCTGGCGGCGCTGCTGCTGCTGCGGGTGTTCTCGCAGGAAGTGAAGCCGGGGGTGCGCCAGGCGATGGAGGACACCCTGGCCGACACCGCCAACGTGCTGGCGGAACTGGCGACCGACGATTTCCTGGCCGGGCGCATCGACGACGGCCAGTTCGCGCGCCGGGTGCGGGCGCTGGGCGGCCGCGACATCGGCGCCAACATCTGGGGCTTCCGGAAAGGCGCCGCCGACTACCGGGTCTACGTCACCGATGCCGCGGGCATCGTGGTGTTCGATTCCGCCGGCCGCGATGTCGGCCGCGATTATTCGCGCTGGAACGATGTCTACCTGACGCTGCGCGGCCGCTACGGCGCGCGTTCCACCCGCAGCGACCCGGACGACGAGAGCAGCTCGGTGATGCATGTCGCCGCCCCTATCCGCGACGGCGAGCGGGTCGTCGGGGTGCTGGCGGTGGCCAAGCCCAACCAGGCGATCGCGCCGTTCATCGCCCGCAGCGAGCGCACCATCCTGCGCTGGGGCCTGCTGCTGCTCGGCACCGCGCTGCTGATCGGCCTGCTGGCGGCGTGGTGGCTGTCGCGCCAGCTCGGCGGCCTGCGCCGCTATGCCGACGCGGTGACGGCCGGGCAACGGGCGAGTCCGCCGGCCTCGGCCGGCGAGTTCGCCGATCTGGGGCGCGCGCTGGAGACGATGCGCGAGCGCCTGGAAGGCCGCCAGTACGTCGAGCGCTACGTGCATGCGCTGACCCACGAACTGAAGGGCCCGCTGGCGGCGATCCGCGGCGCGTCCGAGCTGCTGGAGACGCCGCTGCCCGAGGCCGACCGCGTACGTTTCGCTGCCAGCGTGCGCAGCCAGAGCGAGCGCATGGCACAGATGATCGACAAGCTGCTGGCGCTGGCCGCGGTCGAGCATCGCCAGCGCATCGAACAGCCCGAACGTGTGGCCCTGGCCGGGCTGCTCGACGCCGTGCTGGCCACATTCCAGTCCGATCCGCGTCGCCCGGCGCTGCGGCTGGCGGTCGATCCCGCGTGCCGCGGCGCAGCGGTCGATGGCGATGGTTTCCTGTTGCAGCAGATGCTGGCCAACCTGGTCGACAACGCCTGCGATTTCGCCCCGTCCGGCGGCGAGGTCGAGGTCTCGCTGGCACCGGCCGGCGAGGGACGCGTGCGCATTGCCGTGGCCGATCGCGGCCCCGGCGTGCCCGACTATGCGCTGGGCCGGGTGTTCGAGCGCTTCTATTCGCTGCCGCGCCCCGATGGCGGCAGCCGCAGCAGCGGCATCGGCCTGGCGTTCGTCGCCGAGGTGGCGACGCTGCACGGCGGCAGCGCCGCGCTGGACAATCGCGACGGCGGTGGCGCGGTCGCATCGGTCGAGCTGCCGCTGGCCCGCAACCCGGCGACTTCATAGCCACTTCACACAGGCCCCATCGCCTGCGCACGCGGGCGCGCCACGCTGGCGCCACTTTCCCGATGGAGTGGTGCGATGCGACTGGCCCTGAAGATACTGATCGTCGCCGGGCTGAGCCTGGCGATCCTGTTGCCGCTGCTGCTGATCCGCGGCGTGATCCACGACCGCCAGCGCTACCGCGCCGAGGCGGTCGCGCAGATCAGCCGCAGCGAGGCCGGCGGCCAGGCCCTGGCGGCGCCGGTGCTGGTGGTGCCCTATACCGAGACCGTGGAGGTCGAGGAACAGGACGAACGCGGCCGCCCGCTGGGCAAGGTGCTGCGCGAGCGCCAACGCCACTGGCTGTTCTTCCCGGCGACGATGGAGCTGAGCGGCACGCTGGCGCCGTACACGCGCCGGCTGGGCCTGCACGAGGTGCGCATGTACGCACTCGGCGGACAGATGAAGGCGACCTTCGACGTGCAGGTGCCACCCGACGATGCCGAGGGCGAGCACCAGGCGCCGCGCCGGATCGGCCAGCCGTTCCTGAGCTATGGCATCGCCGATGTGCGTGGCCTGCGCGGCGCGCCCAGGCTGCGGGTCAACGAGGCCGCGGTGGCGCTGCGCCAGGGTGCCGGCGAAACCATGGGCTCGGGCCTGCATGCCGAGCTGGGCGCAGTGCGCGCGGGGCAGCGCCTGCGCCTCGCCACCGCGCTGGACTTCAGCCTGGCCGGCAGCGAATCGCTGGCGATGGTGCCGTTGGCGGCGGAGAACCGCGTCGTCCTCGACTCGTCGTGGCCGCATCCGCAGTTCAACGGCCGCTTCCTGCCCACGGCGAGCGAGATCGGCAAGCAGGGTTTCCGCGCCGAGTGGGCGGTTTCCTCGCTGGCCAGCGACGCCCAGTTGCAGTACCGCAACGGCACCCGCATCGACCGCGACACCGCGCCGATGCTGCTGGCGCATGGCAGCTACAACATCGATGCGCTGGGCGTCGCCCTGGTCGACCCGGTCGATGCCTATGTGCGCGCCGACCGCGCCAGCAAGTACGGCATCCTGTTCGTGCTGCTGACCTTCACCGGCTTCTTCATGTTCGAGCTGCTGCGCCAGCTGCGCATCCATCCCATCCAGTACCTGCTGGTCGGCATGGCGCTGGCGATCTTCTTCCTGCTGCTGGTCAGCCTGTCGGAGCGCATCGACTTCGGCTGGGCGTATCTCGCCGCCAGCGTCGCCTGCGTCGGCCTGCTGGGCGTCTACCTGGTGGCGGTGCTGCGCAGCCGCGCCTGGGGCGTGGGCTTCACCGCGCTGCTGGCGCTGCTGTACGCCGCGCTCTACGGACTGCTGGTGTCGGAGGACAACGCACTGGTGCTGGGAGCGGGTCTGCTGTTCGTCATCCTGGCCGCGATCATGCTGCTGACCCGGCGTATCGACTGGTACCAGGTGACCGCCGCGACGCCGGCACGCGAGACCGCCGCGCCGGTGCCGCCGCCGTTGCCGACGCGCTGAGTCCTTCGGGCAGCGTTTCCCGGGGCCGCGGCATCCGTCCGCGGCCCCGCTGTTGTGGTCATGCGCATGCCAGAATCGCCGCATGAACGTGTCTGCGCCCAGTCTGCGCGTGCTCTCCGGCAACGCCGTCCAGCCCTATCTCGACGACGTCGCGCAGTTGCGCATGCGCGTGTTCCGCGACTGGCCGTATCTGTACGCGGGCGATGCCGCCTACGAACGTGACTATCTGGCCGCCTACGCGCGTTCGCCACGCAGCGTGTTCGTGCTCGCGTTCGCCGGCGGGGATGTGGTCGGCGCCTCGACCGGCCTGCCGCTGGCCGATGACGCGGCCGCGTTCCAGGCGCCGTTCCTGGCACATGGCATCGCGGTCGGGCGGGTGTTCTATTTCGGTGAGTCGGTGCTGCTGCCGGCGTGGCGCGGCCACGGCATCGGCCACGCGTTCTTCGACGCGCGCGAGGCCCATGCGCAGGCGCTGGGCGGGTTCGAGCGCACCGCATTCGCCGCCGTCGACCGGGATGCCGACGATCCCAGGCGCCCGCCAGGCCACCGCGACAACGACGCGTTCTGGCGCGGCCGGGGTTACGTCCGTCAGCCGGGCCTGACCATGCAGCTGCATTGGAAGGAGGTCGACGTGGGCGAGGTGGACCACGCGCTGACCTTCTGGGCCCGGCCGCTGCCTGGCGCCGTGCCGGCAGTGGAGGGCCAGATGCGGTCGGAGCGAATCAGATGAAGCCCGCCAGCCACAGCGACGCGCCGCCCAGCATGCTGCCGATCGCGGTTGCCGCCAGCACGTCGCTGGGATAGTGCAGGCCCAGCACCACCCGCGAGACCGCGACGCTGGTGGCGAAGGGCACCAGCACCCAGACCAGCACCGGATAGTGGGCGACCGCGACCAGCGAGAACGAGACCGCATGCAGCGTATGTCCCGAGGGGAAGCTGAACTCGTCCAGCGGCGCCACCCAGGCACGGATGCGGCCGTCGGCGGCGAACGGCCGCGGCCGACGCGTCCAGCGCTTCAGGCCCTTGTAGAGCAGCAGCGCGACCGCGCCGGTGGCGGCCATGTGGGCCGCTGCCAGCAGACCGCCGAGGCCGTCTGCCAGTACCAGCAACCCCATCAGCGCGTACCAGAACACGCCATCGCCCAGCCGGCTGACGGTGGCGAAGTAGCGGCGGATCCCGGCGTAGGCGCAGGCGCGGTTGGCGCGCAGGCACCAGCCGGTGTCGTGGCGCAGCAGACGGCTAGGCGGAGGCGCTTGCATGGTCGGTGTCCCCTGCGGTGGTGGTGGCGGGTGCAGCGGTCCGCGGCGCGCTGGCGCTGCGCAGGCCCGACATCAGGGCATCAAGGTCTTCGGCGACCCGCTCCGGCGCCAGCCGCAGGACCGACTGGCGCGCAGCCTGACCCATGCCCCGGCGCAGGTCGTCGTCGCAGGCCAGGTGCACGGACGCGGCGATGAACCCCGCGTCGTCGTCGCAGGCCAGCTTGGCGCCATGGCGCGAGTCGCACAGGTAATCCGACGCCGCGCCGTGGTCGAAGGCGACCAGCGGCACGCCGGAGGCCAGCGATTCCAGCACCACGTTGCCGAAGGTCTCGCTGCGGCTGGGAAACAGGAACAGGTCGCCGCTGGCGAAATGGCGGGCGAGGTCGGCCTCGCGGCGCATGCCGGCGAACACGAAATCGGGGTTCTCGCGCGCCAGTCCGGCGCGCAGCGGGCCATCGCCGATCCAGACCAGGCGGGCATCCGGACGCCGCGCCTGCAACGCGCGGAAGGCCTGCACCACCAGCGCCGGGTTCTTCTCCGCGGCGATGCGACCGACATGCACCACCGCCAGCGCATCAGGGGCGACCCCCCATTCGGCACGCAACGCCGGATCGCGGCGCGCCGGCGTGAATAGCGTGGTGTCGACGGCGCGCGCCAGGACCAGGGCGTGATTGAAACCGTGGCCGAGCATGAACTCCGACAGCGCCCGGGTGGCGACCAGGGTGGAATCGGCGCGGTTGTGGAAGCGCCGCATCCAGCGCAGGGCGAACGATTCCAGCCACGGCAGACCGTAGTCGGCCATGTACAGGTCGAACCGGGTATGCAGCGCAGTGACCACCGGAATCCCGAGGGCGCGCGCGGCCGACATCGCCGACCAGCCCAGCGGCCCTTCGGTGGCGACGTAGATCGCGTCCGGGCGCGCATGCCGCCAGTGGCGGCGCAATTGGCGGCCGATCGGACGGGCCAGGCGCAGGGTCGGATAGAACGGCAGCTGCATGCTGCGCACGCGCAGCGTGTCCTCGTCACGGCCCGGGGACTCACCTTGCAGCGTGGAGCGCACCACCTCCACCGCATGCCCGCGCTCGCGCAGGCCTCGCGCATAGGACTGCAGCGTCAGTGCCACACCGTTGACATCCGGCGGATAGGTGTCGGTGACGATCGCGTAGCGCATTGCCGGCCCCGCCTGTCCAGGTACCGGCATGCTGGCAAGTACCCGTGCCGGCGCGATGACAGTGGTTTGACGTTGGCGTGACAGCGTGCCGGGGACGCGGCTGGCTGCAGCGTGGGCGCGGCGCGGGGGATGGGGCGTGGGGAGGATTGGCCGCGGCGGCGGTCGGGCGTCGCGTGCCTGGCCTTCAGTCGGCGCCCAGGTCCAGGGCGATACCGAGCGCGCCGATGTCCTCGGGTTCGCCATCGAGGTCGGCGCGTAACAGCGGCAGGCTGTCGAGCCAGCGCCGCGAGAAGCGCACGCGCAGACGGTTGCCGTCGACGCTGGCGTCGAGCTGCGGAATGGTTTCCGCCTCGTGGCTGCGATGCAGCAGCACCGCCAGCCGCAGCAGCGCCGCGCTGCGGCGCGCCGACGCAAGCAGACGTTCGGGCAGGGCATCGAATGCGGACTTCGGTACCTTGCGGCGATGGCTGCGCACCAGCGCGGCCAGGAACTGCTGCTCCTGGCGCGAGAAGCCGGCGATGTCCGAGTTCTCGAGCACGTAGGCACCATGCAGGTGGTACTGGCTGTGGGCGATCATCAGCCCCAGTTCGTGCACGCGCGTGGCCCAGACCAGCATGCGCAGGCTGTCGGCGTCGAGCGACCAGTCGCGCGCGACCTGGTTGAACAGGCGCACCGCGGTCGCCTCGACCCGCGCGCCCTGCACGCGGTCGATGCCGTAGCGCTGGATCAGCGCCTCGATCGAGGCATCGCGCGGGTCGTCCTCGCTGGCGCGGCCGAGCATGTCGCGCAGTACGCCCTCGCGCATCGCCGCCTTGCTGACCTGCATCCGCTCGATGCCGAGCACGTCGAACGCGGCCTCGAGCACCAGCACGCCGCCGGCGATGATCGGGCGGCGGTCCTCCGACAGGCCGGGCAGGGCGATCGCGTCGATGTGCCCGGCCTCCAGCAGGCGCTCGCGCACCTGCGGCAGGGCTTCGGCGGTGACCGCGCCCTTGGTCAGTTTCATCGCCGCGCAGATCTCGCCGATCGCCTTGTTGGTGCCCGAGGCGCCGACCACTTCCTGCCAGCCGAGTGCGCGATAGGTGCTGGCGAACTGCTGGAACTCGGCCGCGACCTCGATCCGGGCGTCGCGCCAGCGCTTGCGGCTCAGCTTGCCGTTGGGGAAAAACCGCCGGGTGCTGGCGATGCAGCCCACCTGCACGCTCTCGCGCTCGAGCGCGTTGGCGCCGCTGCCGATGATGCACTCGGTCGAGCCGCCGCCGATGTCGATCACCAGCCGGCGCTGCCCGGGCTTGGGCGGCTGCGCGTGCGAGACGCCCAGGTAGATCAGGCGTGCTTCCTCGCGGCCGGAAATCACCTCGATCGCATGGCCCAGCGCGGTTTCGGCCGGCACCAGGAACGACTGCGGCGCGGCCAGCTTGCGCACCGTGTTGGTGGCCAGCGCGCGCACCCGCTGCGGCGGGATGTCACGGATCCGCTGGCCGAAGCGCGACAGGCACTGCAGCGCGCGCTGGCGGACTTCGGGCGACAGGCCGCCGCGCGAATCCAGGCCCTCGGCCATGCGCACGGTTTCGCGCAGGCGGTCGATGATGCGCACCTGGCCCAGGGTGTAGCGGGCCACGATCATGTGGAAACTGTTGGACCCCAGGTCGATCGCGGCGAGCATGTCGCCGTCCTCCAGGGGCGTTGTCAGTGCCTCGGAAAGTGCGAAGGTCTGCTGGCCGGTCATCGGATTCCTGCGGGGCGCCACGCGGAAGCCGCGCCGCGTTGCGGTGGGGGTCTGCATGTTAAAGCATGGTCCGCGGCGCGCGTCGATGCAGGCCGCGCCTGCCGGGGCGCCTGGTGCCATGACATCGGCGGCAAGCGCGCCGGCGCTGGCTGCAACCGCGTCAGCGGCACAGGTGCGCCAGCAGCCAGCTCTGCGCCGAATGCGGCATCTCGTCGGCCTGCGGCGCCAGCTTCACATAGCTGCCGTCCTCGCGCAGTTCCCAGGCGTTGAGATTGTCGGCCAGGTAGTTGTCCAGCGATTCCTCGCGCACCCGCGCGGCGATGTCCGGATCGAGGATCGGAAAGCAGGTCTCCACCCGCCGCAGCAGGTTGCGTTCCAGCCAGTCTGCGCTGGAGCAGTACAGCTCCGGATCGCCGTCGTTGGCGAACCAATACACGCGGTGGTGTTCGAGGAAACGGCCGATGATCGAACGCACGCGGATGTTGTCCGATACGCCTGGCACGCCCGGCCGCAGCGCGCATGCGCCGCGGATGATCAGGTCGATGCGCACGCCTGCCTGCGAGGCGGCGTAGAGCGCGCGCATCACCTGCGGCTCGTTGAGGGCGTTCATCTTGGCGACGATGCGCGCCGGACGGCCTTCGCGCGCATGCGCGGTTTCGCGCTCGATGCGGGAGATGATCCCGGCATGCAGGGTGAACGGCGACTGCAGCAGGCGCTGCAGCTCGATCGCCGGCGCCAGTCCCGAGAGCTGCTGGAAGATCAGGTGGACGTCGTTGCCGATCTCCGGATTGGCGGTAATCAGGCCGAAATCGGTGTACGCGCGTGCGGTGCCGGTGTGGTAGTTGCCGGTGCCCAGGTGCACGTAACGGCGCAGCTTGCGGCCCTCGCGGCGCACGATCAGCAGCATCTTGGCGTGGGTCTTGTAGCCGACCACGCCGTAGACCACCTGCACGCCGGCTTCCTGCAGGCGGTCGGCCAGGCCCAGGTTCGCCTCCTCGTCGAAGCGCGCGCGCAGTTCCACCACCACGGTCACGTCCTTGCCGTTGCGCGCGGCCTGCACCAGGTGCTCGACGATCGGCGAATCCTTGCCGGCGCGGTAGAGCGTCTGCTTGATCGCAAGGACATTGGGGTCCTCGGCGGCCTGCTTGATCAGCTCCAGCACCGGGGTGAACGCATCGAAGGGGTGGTGCAGCAGCACGTCGCCATCGGCCACCAGGTCGAACATCGCATCGCTGCCGGCCAGCTGGCGCTGCTGGAAGGTCGGGAACTTCAGGTCCGGGCGCTGCACCAGGTCGAAGATCTGGATGACCCGGTTGAGGTTGACCGGGCCGTCGATGCGGTAGACCGCGTTCTCGGGCAGGTCGAAGTTCTGCAGCAGGGTTCGCACGATCGGCTTCGGGCAGTCGGCGGCGATCTCCAGCCGCATCGCGCGCAGGTAGCCACGCCCGACCAGTTCGTCGCGCAGCGCCAGCGCCAGGTTCTCCACCTCGTCCTCGTCGACGATCAGCTCCGAGTTGCGCGTCACCCGGAACTGGTAGGCGCCCTTGACCTCCATGCCCGGGAACAGCTCGTGCACGAACTCCGAGAGCACCGAGGACAGCAATACGAAATCGTACTCGCCGCCCGAGATCGACTCGGGCAGCTGGATGATGCGCGGCAGCGAGCGCGGCGCGCGCACGATGGCGAGGTTGCCCACGCGCCCGAACGCGTCCTTGCCCTTGAGCACGACGACGACGTTGAGCGACTTGTTGAGGATCTTGGGGAACGGATGCGCCGGGTCCAGGCCCAGCGGCGAGAGCACCGGCATCACCTCGTCGCGGAAGTAGGCCCGCAGCCAGCGCGTCTGCCGCGCAGTCCAGCTGTTGCGCGCGACCACCCGCACCCCGGCCTCGCCCAGCTGCGGGCGCAGCACGTGGTTCCAGCAGTCGTACTGCGCGGCCACCAGTTCCGCGGCGCGGTCGTGGATGCGCTTGAGCACGGTGGTAGGGGCCAGGCCGTCGGGCGGTACCGGCGCGCCGAAATCCTGGGCATGGCGCACGGTGGCGGCGCGGATCTCGAAGAACTCGTCGAGGTTGGTGCAGGAGATGCACAGGTACTTCAGGCGCTCGAGCAGCGGGACCGCCGGATCCAGCGCCTGCGCCAGAACACGGAAGTTGAAGTCCAGCTGCGACAGCTCGCGGTTGAGGTACAACGCCGGGTCGCGCAGGGGGTCGGCCGCGTCATCCACCAGCGCGACGAGGGATTCCTCGACCGGCTGTGCTTTGTCGGTGGCACGCTTGCGCGCGGGTCTGCGGGTGTTGCCTCGGCTCACGCGATGGCTCCGTGGAAAGTGGTATCGCGCGAGCGGACCCGCTCGGGTCCGAATACGCAGGCGAAGCGGCTGCCGCGCCCGACCTCGCTGTCTATCTCCAGACGCGCCTGGTGCAGGTGCAGCACGTGCTTGACGATCGCCAGCCCCAGGCCGGTACCGCCCGATTCGCGCGAGCGGCTGGTCGAGACGCGGTAGAAACGCTCGGTGATCCGCGGCAGGTACGCGGCGGGAATGCCGTAGCCGGAATCCTCGACCGACAGCATGGCGCCGCCATCGGGGGTCGTATCGTAACGGATTGCGATGCGGCCGCCGCTGGGCGTGTAGCGCACGGCGTTGCTGACCAGGTTGGAGAACGCACTGTGCAGTTCGCGGATCGAACCCGACAGGTCGGTGCCGGCGCTGTCGACCACGCTGATCGTGTGCCGGCCCTGGCTGAGCATCTCCAACTCGCGCCGCAGCGAGGCCAGCATCGAAGCCATCGACACGGTCTCGTTGCCGATGCTGTCCTGGGCCTCGAGCCGCGACAGCGTCAGCAGGTCCTCGACCAGTTGGGTCATGCGCTGCGACTGGTGCTGCATTTCCTGCAGCATCGGCGCCCATTCGGGCTGCTCGGCGGGGTCGAGCATGTCGAGATAGCCGTGCACCACGGTCAGCGGCGTGCGCAGTTCGTGGGAGACGTTGGCGACGAAGTCCCGCCGCATCTGTTCCAGCTTCACCAGCTTGGTGACATCGCGTGCCAGCAGCAGCCACAGGTCCTCGGAGTAGGGAATCAGCCGGAGGTCGAGGCGGGTCCCGGACGAGAAGGGCGAGGGCACGTCCAGCATCGGCTCGGCGTTGCGGCCCCGCGCCAGCCAGTGCGCGACCGGCAACGGCTGCAGACAGTCGCCCACGGGCCTGTCGAGATCGCGCGGATGGCGCATGCCCAGCAGGCTGGTGGCCGCACGGTTGAACCAGCGCACGCGCTGGGAATTGCGCTCGACGATGACCACCGCATCGGGCAGCGCCGCCGCCACCGCGCGGTAGGCGCGCAGCATGGCGATCAGGCGCCGCTTGCGCGTGCGCATGTCCTGCTGCCCGCGGTGCAGCAGGCGGTCGGTTTCCTTCCACACCCCGTCGCCATGCGGCGGCGGCACCCGGCGGCGCGAGGTCAGCCGGGTCAGCAGGTCGTAGAGTTTCCAGTAATGCCAGGCGACCACGCCGAGCGCAGTCAGCGCCAGTGCCATCCACACCTGGCCCAGCAACGCGCCGATCGCCACCGCCACGGCCAGGATCGCGGCGAGTTGCAGCAGGGTACGGGTCCAGGCGGCGCGGATGCGGGGTGGCATGTGGGCAAGTCTAGGCAATGTGGCGTGACAGGTCTGCGTTGCCGTGGCCGGGACGCGCTTGTGTGGAGACGTGGATCCGTGGGCGCGGCCGCGCCGGCAAGGCAGGTTGCCGGGGGCCGGGTTTGCGCCCCTGGGGCGCCCCGTGGCCGGGCGGCGAGACAGCCTGGACGGGGCGGCAGCTGCCGGCAGGGCCGGCGCGGCGCGCCCTAGACCGACGCCGAGAAGCGGTAGCCCGAGCCGCGCACGGTCTGCACCATGCCGTCCAGCGCGCTGGGCTCCAGGGTCTTGCGCAGCCGGCGGATGTGCACGTCCACCGTGCGCTCCTCGACATACACGCTGCCGCCCCAGACATGGTCGAGCAGCTGCGAACGCGAGTACACGCGCTCGGGGTGGGTCATGAAGAAATGCAGCAGGCGGTACTCGGTGGGGCCGATGGTGATCGGCTCGCCGGCCGCGAACACCCGGTGCGCGGCGCCGTCGATGCGCAACGCGCCGACGCTGACGCTGCCATCCTCGTCGTCGTCGCGCGCGCGGCGCATCACCGCACGGATGCGCGCCAGCAGTTCGCGTGCCGAGAAGGGCTTGACCACGTAGTCGTCGACGCCCGCCTCCAGGCCGCCGACGCGGTCGTTCTCCTCGCCGCGCGCGGTGAGCATGATGATCGGGATGTCGCGGGTCAGCGCTTCCTTGCGCCAGCGGCGGGCCAGTTCCAGGCCGCTGGTACCGGGCAGCATCCAGTCGAGCAGGATCAGGTCGGGCACACGGTCGACGATCGCCGACTGCGCCTCGCGCGCATCGCCTGCGTGCATGGGCTCGAACTCGCCCTTGCGCAGGGCAAACGCGACCATGTCGCGGATGGCCGGTTCGTCATCGACGATGAGGATGCGCTTGTGCATGGACGGATCACCTGTCTGGCCGGATGGCCTGGCCATTACACGACAGTTTTGTGACCGGTTGGTGACATGGCCCCGGCACGCCGACCTTGCGGGTCCGCGGTCAGCGACGCCTGCGCAGATCCTCGTCGCGGATCCCCTGGCGGTGCAGTTCCAGCACGGTGGGGGTAATGGACGCGATCCGCGCGTCGATCCGCGCCCGGGCGTAATAGTCCAGGTCGTCGCGCTTCTTCAGGGTATTGAGCTGGATCAGCGCCTGTTCCGGGCGACCGCCGAGGAATGCCGCTTCCGCCCAGGCCTCGCCGGCGCGCACCGGGTCGCCGGCCAGTTCGCTGGCGCGGGCGAAACTGCGCTGGAACACCGGGTCGTTGCCGGAGGCGGCCAGCAACGGCCGCAGGATTTCCTGGGCGCGGCGTCCCGCCTCCGGAGTGTCGCGTTCCAGCAGTACGGAGGCATATCCCAGCACGACCGCGGGATTGCGCGGCATGCGGTCGATCAGCGCCTCGAAGCGATGGTCGGCAGCGACCGCCCGGCCAGCGCGGGCGTCGGCCTCGGCCAGGGTGACCGACAGCCAGACATCGCCGGGGTGCTCGGCCAGCAGTTCGGCCAGGGTCTTGGATGCGGTGTCGGCGTCGTTGCTGCGCAGGCGCGCCACCGCCAGGCCGTAGCGCTGGGGCGCGGTCAAGGGCGCGGTGCGGCGCATTGCCTCGTATTCGCGGATCGCCGCCGCCGGCGTATCGGCACTGAGCACCCGAAGGCGCTCGCGGGCCCAGCCGAACTGGGCACCGTCCGGGGCGTTGCCGCCGCTCACTGCCACCCGCAGCGTGGCGGGCAGCATCGGGTTGTCGGCGATCCGCAGCGCCGCGTCGCCCACGCCGTCCAGCGGCACCCGCTCAGAACGCGTGCCCTGCGGCGTCGCGGTCACCGCCTGCACGCTGTTGCCGGCCATCTGTTCGGCGCGCGAGCGCGCCTCACTGATGCGGGTGGTGGTCACCGGGTGCGTGCGCAGGTAGTCGGGCAGGCGCTCGCGGTCGCCGCCCTGGTTGGTGCGGGAGACGGCCTGCATGCGCTCGAACATCGTCGCCATCGCCTCGGGCTGGTAGCCGCTGCGCGACAGGGTGCGGATGCCGAGGCGGTCGGCCTCGGACTCGTTGGAGCGGGTGTAGTCGATCTGGCGCTGGATCGCCAGGCCCTGGGCGCCGGCCACCATCGCCATCGCCGCGTCGTCGGCGGAACTGCTGCTGCTCTGCGAGGCGACCGCGATCGCGCCGAGCATCGCCAGCAACATCGGCACCTGGTCGCGTTGCGCCCGTTCAACGCCGCGCAGCACGTGGGACTGGGTGACGTGGGCGACCTCGTGCGCAAGCACGGCGGCCACCTCGTCCTCGCTCTGGGCCGCCAGCACCAGGCCGGCGTTCATGCCGATGTAGCCACCCAGCGTGGCGAAGGCGTTGATGCTGCGGTCGCGCATCATGAAGAACGTGAAGGGCTGCTGCGGCTGGTCGCTGGCCGCTGCCAGGCGCACGCCGGTCGCGCGCAGCCAGCTGTCCACCAGCGGATCTTCCAGCACATAGTTGTAGTTGCGCAGCTGGCTGAGCAGCATCTGTCCGTATTCGCTCTGCCGCGCCGGACTGAGCACGCTGCCAGCCGAGGAGCCGATATCGGGCAGGCGCGTGTCCTGGGCCGACGTCTCGTGCGTTGCCAGCGACAGCGCGCCGGCGGACAGCACCAGCACAGCCAGCGGTGCCAGCGCACGGTTGCGGCGCGGGCTTCGGGTGGCATCAGGGCAGCGGGTGGCGGAGTGGGCTCGGCGCATCGGGCTCGTGTCATCGGCGGCAGGCCATCGCGCGGCGATGGCGGCCCAGCATGCCGGCGCAGCGCGCCGGCGGCGTGAATGGTGTGTTAAGGCAGCGCGCCGGCTGGAAAACCGGGCAGCGCGCCCCCAGACTGCGGCAGGTCCACCGCCTGCAAGTTCCGGAGCCCGTCTTGAATGTTCCCGCCTCGTCCGCCGCGCCGCCCGAGATCACCCTCTACACCAGCGCGATCTGCGGCTATTGCGTTGCCGCCAAGACGTTCCTGAAGAACCAGGGGCTGGCCTGGACCGAGGTTCGCGTCGATCTGGACCCGGAGGCGCGCGCGCGCATGGTGGAACTGGCACGACGCACCAGCGTGCCGCAGATCTTCGTCGGCGATGTCCACGTCGGCGGCTACGACGACATGATGGCGCTGCACCGTGCCGGGAAGTTCGCGCCGTTGCTGGCCGGGGACCCGGCTTGAGTGCCGGCTCCGGTGATGGGGCCGGCGAGGGCGATCGCGTCGCCGAGTTCGCCGCGTTCCGCAAGCGCATGAACGAACGCATCCTGGCCGAACCCAACCAGGTGGTGCGCCGCTTCTTCGCACTCGATACCCAGACCTACCAGCCGGGCGCGCTCGATCTCGCGACCAAGGAAATGCTCGGCCTGGTCGCGTCGCTGGTGCTGCGCTGCGACGACTGCATCAGCTACCACGTCGCCCAGTGCCACGCGGCGGGCGTGAAGCGCGATGCGATGTTCGAGGTGTTCTCGGTCGGC
This sequence comes from Pseudomonadota bacterium, assembly GCA_023423235.1. Lineage (GTDB taxonomy): Bacteria > Pseudomonadota > Gammaproteobacteria > Xanthomonadales > Xanthomonadaceae > Luteimonas. The sequence goes on along the minus strand of JAFAFY010000113.1, from coordinate 1,487 downwards.
CTGGTGGTCGGCGGCAGCATCGTGATCCCGCACCTGCGCCGGGCGGTGGCTTTCCTTGATCGCCTGGAGCAGGGCGAGGCGGGGCAGGTGGATGTCCACGCGCACGACTGACGCGTTCACGGGCGGCGTGGCCATCGCTTCGTAGCCGGTCCGGGACGCCGCGATTTGGGAAGCGCCCGTCCGCTCGGGCATAATGCACAGGTTTCCTTCCCTCACGACGCCGCCCAGGCGCGGCGTCCTTGCGCACGGATCAATTTCCACATGACCCATACGATTACGGTCATCCGCGGCGACGGTATCGGCCCGGAGATCATGGACGCCACGCTGCATGTGCTCGATGCGATGCAACTGGGCCTGAAGTACGAGGACGCCGATGCCGGCCTGATGGCGCTGGAGAAGCATGGCGAGCTGCTGCCGGCGGCGACCATGGACTCCATCCGCCGCAACAAGGTGGCGCTCAAGAGCCCGCTGACCACGCCGGTCGGTGGCGGTTTCAGCTCGATCAACGTCGAGCTGCGGCGCCAGTTCGACCTCTACGCCAACGTGCGTCCGGCGACCTCGTTCCCCAACACGCGCTCGCGCTTCGACAGCGGCGTGGACCTGATCACGATCCGCGAGAACACCGAAGGCTCGTACATCAGCGAGGGCCAGGAAATCTCGGCCGACGGCGAAACCGCCATCTCGATCACCCGCATCACCCGCAAGGGCTCGGAGCGGATCGTGCGCTACGCCTTCGAGCTGGCCCGCAAGACCGGCCGCAGGAAAGTCACCATCGTGCACAAGGCCAACATCCTCAAGAGCACCTCGGGGCTGTTCCTGAAGATCGCCCGCGAGGTCGCGGCCGAGTATCCGGACATCGAAGCCAACGAGATGATCGTCGACAACACCTGCATGCAGCTGGTGATGCGTCCCGAGCAGTTCGACATCATCGTCACCACCAACCTGTTCGGCGACATCATCTCCGACCTGTGTGCCGGCCTGGTCGGCGGCCTGGGACTGGCGCCGGGCGCGAACATCGGCCAGGACGTGGCGATCTTCGAGGCCGTGCACGGCTCGGCGCCGGATATCGCCGGCAAGGGCGTGGCCAATCCCTGCGCGCTGCTGCTTGCCGCCGCGCAGATGCTCGACCACCTGGCGCTGCCCGAGCAGGCCCAGCGCCTGCGCAAGGCCATCGTCGCGACGCTGGAAGCCAAGGACGGGGTCACCCCGGACCTCGGCGGCAGCGGCAGCACCGACAGCTTCGCCAGGGCGATCGCGGCGCGGCTGTAAGCGGGCACCGCTGGTTGGTTGCGCGCCTGTCGGCATGGCCGGCGGGCAACAAGAAACGGGACGCCTGGTGCGTCCCGTTTTGCGTTGCGGCGGTTGCGGGGCGCCGGTTGCGAGGGCGGCCGTTCAGTCCTCGTCGACCAGGTGGAAGCTCTTGAGCAACACCCCGATCTGGGTCTCGTCCAGCTTCTCCAGCAGCCGGTTGCGCAGGAACGCCGGGC
>JAFAFY010000106.1 GCA_023423235.1 Pseudomonadota bacterium | reverse complement strand
CGCCAGCAGGCCGACACCGGCACCAAGATGATCCATGTCGGCAAGCGCACCAAGAGCAAGATCGTCAGCAAGGGCATCAGCGCCGGGCGCGGGCAGAACACCTACCGCGGCCTGGTCAAGGTGGCCGCCGGCGCCGACGGTGCGCGCAACTACACCCAGTGCGACAGCCTGCTGATCGGCAAGCAGTGCGGCGCCCACACCTTCCCCTACATCGAGGTGAAGAACCCGGGCGCGACCGTCGAGCACGAGGCCACCACCTCGAAGATCAGCGACGACCAGCTGTTCTACTGCCGCGCCCGCGGCATCTCCGAAGAGGACGCGGTCAGCCTGATCGTCGACGGCTTCTGCAAGCAGGTCTTCCGCGAACTGCCGATGGAGTTCGCGGTCGAGGCCAAGAAGCTGCTGGACGTGTCGCTGGAAGGATCGGTCGGATGAAATCGCTCCTGCTTTTCCTCGGTATCGCGGCAACGATGCCGGCGATGGCAGCTCCTGCCTGCAATCCGGACGGCTCGCAACTGGAAATGAACCAGTGTGCTGCCGATGCACTGGAAGCGGCCGATGCCGAACTCAACACGGTCTACCGGCAGGTGCTCGCAGCGAACGCCGGGAACCCTGTCGCACTGGAACGGTTGCGTGCCGCGCAGCGGCTGTGGATCCAGCTGCGTGACGCGGACCTAGCCGCGCAGTTTCCTCTGGCGGAAGGACAGGATCCGCGACGCGTATACGGCTCGATCTATCCGCTGGAGTTCGCCTCGGAAACGGCGAAACTCACGCGCCAGCGCAGCAGCTACCTCCGCGCGCATTTCCTCGGGCGTGACGGCGACGAGCGCTGAGAGGCGTCGCAGACCTCTCCACAACCACTCTCCCGCCCGCAGGTCAGTGGCTCAAACACTATCAAGTCCAAGAACCCCATCACCATGCTCAAAATCGACAACCTCCACGCCGCCATCAATGGCCGCGACATCCTCAAGGGCCTGACGCTGGACGTGAAGCCCGGCGAGGTGCACGCGATCATGGGCCCCAACGGCGCCGGCAAGTCCACGCTGGGCAACATCCTGGCCGGGCGCGAGGGCTACGACGTGACCGCGGGCACGGTCGAATTCGAAGGCAGCGACCTGCTTGCGCTCGAACCCGAGGAACGCGCCGCTGCAGGCGTGTTCCTGGCGTTCCAGTACCCGGTGGAAATTCCGGGCGTCAACAACACCTACTTCCTGCGCAGCGCACTCAACGCCCAGCGCAAGGCGCGCGGCGAAGACGAGCTCGACTCGATGCAGTTCCTCAAGCTGGTGCGCGAGAAGCTCTCGGTGCTGCACCTCGACGACCGCCTGCTGCACCGGGGCGTCAACGAGGGTTTCTCCGGCGGCGAGAAGAAGCGCAACGAGATCTTCCAGCTGGCGGTGCTAGAGCCGAAGCTGGCGATCCTCGACGAGACCGACAGCGGCCTCGACATCGATGCGCTCAAGAACGTCGCCGACGGCGTCAACGCGCTGCGCGCCGCCGACCGCGCGTTCCTGGTCATCACCCACTACCAGCGCCTGCTCGACTACATCAAGCCGGACGTGGTGCATGTGCTGGCCGACGGCCGCATCGTCCAGAGCGGCGGCCCGGAACTGGCACTGCAGCTCGAGGAAAAGGGCTACGCCTGGATCCGCGACCGGGTCGCGCCGGAGGCAGTGGCCTGATGAGCACGCTGCTGCAATCGCTGGCCGCCGGATTCGACGGCGACCCGGCACGCCGCGCCGCGCTCGATGCCGCGCTGCAGGGCGGCCTGCCCGGCCCGCGCAGCGAGGCCTGGAAGTACACCTCGCTGCGCGCGCTCGAACGCCGCGCGTTCGCCGCGGCCGATGCCGTCGCGCCGGACGACGCCACGCCCGTCGACGACGCGCTGCTGGCCGATATTCCGGCGCCGCGCGTGGTGTTCGTCAACGGCCGCGCCGATGCGGCGCTGAGCGACCTCGCCGACCTGCCCGATGGCGTGCATGTGCGCTTGCGTGACAGTGACGATACCGATGTCCAGGTCGAAACCGGCGAGCGTGCCGGCGACGCGGTGTTCCGCAACCTCAATGCGGCGCTGGCGCGCGAGGGCGTGACGATCCATGCCGCCTCGGCCACGTCGGGCAGCGCGGCATTGCACCTGGTGTTCCTCGGCGCGCCCGCCGCGACCGATCTCGCCTGGCACCTGCGCCACGACGTGATGGTGGATGCCGGCGCGTCGCTGTCGCTGGTCGAGCATCACCTCGACACCGGCGCGCACCGCCATCTCGACACCGGCGCCATGCGGCTGCGGGTCGCCGAGGGCGCGCGCCTGCATCATCTGCGCCTGCAGCGCCGCAACGCCGGGGCGACCACGTTCCTGCAGACCGACGGCGAACTGCGCGCCGATGCCGACTACAGCCGGGTCGATGTCGAACTCGGCGGCGGCCTGACCCGGCACGAGATCGACGTGCGCCTCCTCGGCGACCGCGCCCGCCTGACCGCCAACGGCGTGCTGCTGGCCGGCGGCCGTGCGCATGTGGAAACCCGCCTGGGCATCCGCCACATTGCCCGCGACACCCGTTGCGAGCTGATGTGGCGCGGCATTGGCGAGCGCCGCGGCCGGGTGGTGTTCCACGGCGGCATCACCATCGACGCCGGCGCCGACGGCACCGACGCGCGGCTGTCGAACAAGAACCTGCTGCTGTCGGACACCGCCGAGATCGACACCCAGCCGGTGCTGGTGATCCATGCCGACGAGGTCCAGGCCGCGCACGGCGCCACCGTCGGCCAGCTCGATGCCAATGCGCTGTTCTACCTGCGCTCGCGTGGCCTGCCCGCGGCCGAGGCGCGGCAGCTGCTGACCGCGGCCTTCGTGCGCGAACCGCTGTCGCCGGTCGATGACGCCGTGCTGCGCGACCGGATCCAGGCGCATCTCGACGCCGCCCTTGCCGGAGACGCCGCGTGAGCGATCTGGACGCCACCCTGCCGCCGGTCCGCCCGCCGTTCGACGGACCCAGCGCGCCGCGCGCCCACAACGGGCACATCGACTGGAACGGGGTACGTGCGGACTTCCCGCTGCTGCTGCGCGAGGTCCACGGCAAGCCGCTGGTGTACCTGGACAATGCCAATACCGGACAGAAGCCGCTGGCGGTGATCGAGGCGGTGGACGGCTTCTACCGCCGCCAGAACGCCAATGTCAGCCGCGCGGTGCACCAGCTGGGCACCGAGGCGACCGACGCCTACGAGAACGCGCGCCGCAAGCTGGCCACCTTCGTCAACGTGCGTCCCGACGAACTGGTGCTGTGCAGCGGCACGACCTTCGCGATCAACCTGGTCGCCTACTCGTGGGCACTGCCACGGCTGGGCCCGGGCGACGTGATCCTGGTCTCGCGCATGGAGCACCACGCCAACATCGTGCCGTGGCAGCTGGTGGCCGAGCGCAGCGGCGCGCGCATCCGCGTGGCGGAGATCCTGCCCGACGGCACGCTCGACCTCGATGCGCTGACCCGGGCCCTGACCCCCGAGGTCAAGCTGCTGGCGCTGACCCACGTCTCCAACGTGCTGGGCACCATCAACCCGGTGCGCGCGGTCTGCCGCGAAGCGCGCCGGCGCGGCATCGTCAGCGTCATCGACGGTTCGCAGGCGCTGCCGCACCGCAAGGTCGACATCGCCGCGATCGGCTGCGATTTCTACGCCTTCACCGGCCACAAGATGTGCGGGCCGACCGGCACCGGCGCGCTGTGGGCCCGCCGCGAGCACCTGCAGGCGATGCCGCCGTTCCTGGGTGGCGGCGAGATGATCAAGGAAGTCAGCTTCGATGGCACCGTGTTCAACGACCCGCCGCACCGCTTCGAGGCCGGCACGCCGAACATCGCCGGCTTCATCGGCCTGGGCGCTGCAGTGGACTACCTTACCCGGCTGGGCATGGACCACGTCGAGGCACGCGAGGCCGAGCTGCTGGCGCACATGACCGAGGCGCTGGCCGGTATCGACGGCCTGCGCATCATCGGCACCGCACCGGAGAAGGCGGCCGTGGTGTCGTTCCTGGTGGAAGGCGCGCACGCGCACGACCTGGCCACGCTGCTGGACCTGGAAGGCGTCGCGGTGCGGTCCGGCCAGCACTGCGCGCATCCGCTGCTGCAGTTCTACGGCGTCGCTGCGACCTGCCGCGCCTCGCCCGCGTTCTACAACACGCACGAGGAAATCGATGTGTTCGTCGCGGCGCTGCACAAGGCGCGCAAGCTGCTGGGCTGATCCGGCAAGCCTGCTGCCGCTGTCTCCCGCCGGCGGCGGCGAAGGCATGCCATCCAGAATGCCGGATGCACTACCCGGCATTGGATGACAGGCCCTAGCATAGGCGCATGCCCGACACCGCCACCCCACCTGCCGACCGCGCCACAGCGCGCGCCCCTGCACCGCGTTTCCGCGCTGCCACCGCCGCGGACGTGCCGGCCCTGGTCGCGCTGGTCACCGCGGCCTACCGCGGCGAATCCAGCCGCGCCGGCTGGACCACCGAGGCCGACCTGCTCGACGGCAACCGCATCGATCCCGATGTGCTCCGCGCCGACATCGCGCGCGCAGGCAGCCGGGTCGTGGTGATCGATGGCGACGACGGACGGCCGCAGGCCTGC
>JAFAFY010000222.1 GCA_023423235.1 Pseudomonadota bacterium | reverse complement strand
GCGGTGCCGCTGTGGCAACGCATGAGCGAGGCGAGCGGTGGCCAATCGCCGCCGGAGTTCTCCTCGACCCATCCCAACCCCGGCACGCGCATCCAGAACCTCGAAGCCCTGATGCCGAAGGCGATGGAATACCGCGCGAAGTTCTGCGAAGACGCGCAGGTCGCGACCACTGTCTCGAATTGAGGCCGCGCCTCCACCGCAGGTCTCGCCACCCCGGGCATGAGCCGGCGATGATGTCGCCGCCGTGGGCGCAGCCGCTCCGGTCTCCGATTCCCACCCCATGAGGAAAGATGCAATGCGTCAGATCGCACTGGCCGTGTTGATGCTTGGATTGTCGCCGGCGCTGCTGGCGCAATCGTCCGACGGCGAGGCGGCAGACGCGCCGCCGGTGTTGAACCTGGCCTGCGATGGCGAAGGCGTGACCAACGGCAATGTCAGCTACAACGCCCATGTCTACCTGAAGCTGGAGGGCGCCAATGGCCGTGTGCAGATGCCGCAACGGGTCGTGCCGCGGTTCTCGCGCAGCGAGGACGGCTGGTACGACATGCACGAAATCGCAGTCGGGCCGGATGCGATCACCGCCAAGGTGCGCTTCAACGCCCTGAGTACCTCGCGGCTGACCATCGACCGCGTGAGCGGCAGGGTGCACATCGGCGGCACCGGCGGCAGCTACCACGGCACCTGCCAGACCTACGATCCAGGCAACGTGCAGCGCGCGTTCTGATCCAGCCACCAGCGCCAGGGGGATGGCGCCGGCGGGACTCGGTGAGGGGGCCGGGTGCCAGGCATTGCCGGCGCAGGCATGCCGGCGTTGGCGCTGCTGGAGACGTCGGCTTGCGGACACGAAAACGGCGCGGAATTCCGCGCCGTCTCGATCGCCGTCTCGGGGAATCAGCGGCCGCGCTTGGGCGGCTCGCGGTCGGTCGGCTTGGCGGCCGGGCCGCCGCCCAGGGTCTTCTGGAATTCCTGCCACAGCTCCATGTTGCGCTCGGTGAGCTGGTTCATCATTGTCCACGGCGTCTGCCCCAGCAGGCCGCCCATCTGCTGGCGGAACTGCTGCTGCTGGTCCAGGAAGACCTGCATCGAGCGCTCCAGGTAGTTACCCATGAAGCCCTGCATCGAGTCGCCGTAGAAGCGGATGATCTGGCTCAGCAGCTGGGTCGAGAGCACCGGATCGCCGTCGGATTCGTGCTCGGAGATGATCTGCAGCAGGACCGAGCGGGTGATGTCGTCGCCGCTCTTGGCGTCACGGACCTCGAAATCCTCGCCGTCGACGATCAGCTGGCGGACATCCTCGATGGTGATGTAGCTGGAAATCTCGGTGTCGTAGAGGCGGCGGTTGGGATACTTCTTGATGATGCGCGTTGCACTCATGGAGCAGGCACTCTGGGCATGGTGCCGCGCAGCATGGCCCAGCCCGGGGGGGCTTGCAACTGTACTGATGGGCACGGAAGACGCGCCTGCGACGGCCGGCAGGCGCGGGGAAAAGGCGGGTGGACGCGGTGGAAGCGCATTCACCAACCCATGTGGTGGCCGCCGTTGATGTCGAGATTGGAGCCGGTGATCCATGCGGCCTCCTCGCCCACCAGGAAATGCACCGCGTAGGCGATCTCCTCAGGCCGGCCGAGGCGCCCGGTCGGAATGTCCGCGGCGATCTTCGCGCGCACTTCCTCGGGCACCGCCATCACCATGTCGGTGGCGACGTAGCCGGGCGAGACGGTGTTGACGGTGATGCCGAGCTTGGCGTTCTCGCGCGCCAGCGAAATGGTGAAGCCGTGCATGCCGGCCTTGGCCGCGGCGTAGTTGGCCTGGCCGTACTGGCCCTTGAGGCCGTTGATCGAGCTGATCTGGATGATCCGCCCCCACTTGCGCTCGCGCATGCCCTCGATCACCGGCCGGGTGACGTTGTAGACCGAGTTGAGGTTGGTGTTGATCACGTCCTGCCACTGGTCGACCTGCATCTTGTGGAAGGTGCCGTCGCGGGTAATGCCGGCGTTGTTGACCAGGACGTCGATCGGCCCGAGCTGCGACTCGACCTCGCGCACCATCGCCGCGGCCTGCTCGGGGTCGGTCACGTCGCCTTCGGCGATCGCGATGTCGTAGCCGGCATCGCGCATCTGCTGCTGCCAAGCCTTCGCCTTTTCGGCGTTGCGGTAGTTGGTGGCGACGCGATAGCCGTTGTCGGCAAGTCTGCGCACGATCGCCGTGCCGATGCCGCCGGTTCCACCCGTCACCAATGCCACACGTGCAGCCATTGTCGCCCCCCGATCGGTTGCCGCCGCCCGTCGCGGCTTGGGCACGAGTCTAGTCAGGCTCGGTGACAGAGCCGTTGTGCGGCGCAGCACCAGCGGCCAGCACACGCGGAATCAGGGCCGGCTGGAACGCGGCGCTGGCCGACTGCAGGAATGCGGCGACCGAACCGGCGGTCCCGGCCGCGGACGGCGCTTGCCCGAGCGCAAGCCAGGCGGCGCGCAATGCAGGCAGAGGCTCCTCCGGGCGCAGCGCCGGCGCTTGCGCGGATTTCGACAGCTTGTGGCCATCGGCATCGACGACCAGCGGCAGATGCGCGTAGCGCGGGGACGGCAGGCCGAGCCTGCGCTGGAGCAGGATCTGTCGTGCGGTGGAATCGAGCAGGTCCGCGCCGCGCACGATGTCGGTGATGCCCTGGGCGGCATCGTCGACGACCACCGCCAACTGGTAGGCCCACAGGCCATCGGCACGCCGCAGCACGAAATCGCCGACCTCGGCGGCGACGTCCTGGGTGAGGTGGCCCAGCAACGCGTCATCGAACGTGACCACGCTGCCGGCCGGTACCCGCAGGCGGATGGCCGGGTCCGGACGCGGCGCCGACGCCACGCACGCGCCGTGATGGCGGCCGCCGTGCGCGGCGAGATCGCTGCGACTGCAGTGACAGACGAAGGCGTCGCCACTGGCGAGCAAGCGGTCGAGCGCGGCCTGGTAGACCGCATCGCGGCGCGACTGCCACAGCACCGGCCCGTCGGGCTGCAGCCCGCAGGCGGCGAGCATGCGCAACTGCGCCTCGGCCGCGCCAGGCACCTCGCGGGGTGGGTCCAGGTCCTCGATGCGCACCAGCCAGCGTCCGCGGTGATGGCGCGCCATCAGCCAGCTGCCCAGCGCGGCGGCCAGCGAGCCGGCGTGCAGCGGGCCGGTGGGCGAGGGCGCGAAGCGGCCGACATAGCCACTGGCGGGCGACGCGGGACGGGTGTCGTGCTGCGGCATCGGACGCGAAAACTGTCTGGGCAATGAACCTGGGCGGGGCGACACTCTGACATCGCCGCGCCGCGATTGAAATCCGCGCCGCGGGTGCACAGATCTTGCAGGCGCGTTCTTCCGCCGGCGCAGGCGACGACACAGACGACACCTTTTCATGTTCAAACGATTCGGCTTGCTCATCATCACGAACCTCGCCGTGCTGGCGCTGGTCAGCATCGTCATGGCGATCTTCGGCATCAATCCCTCGACCCATGCCGGGCTTCTGGTGTTCGCCGCGCTGTTCGGTTTCGGCGGTGCGTTCGTCTCGCTGGCGATGTCGAAATGGTCGGCCAAGCGCTTCACCGGCGCGCATGTCATCACCGAGCCGCGCAACGAATCGGAACGCTGGCTGCTGACCACGGTGCAGCGCCAGGCGCAGATGGCCGGCATCGGCATGCCGGAGGTGGCGATCTACGATGCTCCCGAGATCAACGCCTTCGCCACCGGCGCGCGCCGCGATGCCTCGCTGGTTGCGGTATCCACCGGCCTGCTGCGGGCGATGACCCGCGACGAGGCCGAGGCGGTGCTGGCGCACGAGGTCAGCCACGTCGCCAACGGCGACATGGTCACGATGACCCTGCTGCAGGGCGTGCTCAACACCTTCGTGATCTTCCTGGCACGGGTTGTGGGCCGGGTGGTCGACAACTACCTCAGCGGCGGCCGCGACAATGGCGGTGGCGGCATCGGCTACTTCGCCGTGGTGTTCGTGCTGGACATGGTGTTCGGCCTGTTCGCCTCGATGATCGCGATGTGGTTCTCGCGCCACCGCGAGTTCCGCGCCGACGTCGGCGGCGCCGAGCTGGCCGGCCGGGCGAAGATGATCGCCGCCCTCGAACGCCTGGCGCAGACCTACGGCCAGAGCACGCTGCCCAAGCAGGTGGCCGCGTTCGGCATCAGCGGCGGCGTCGGCAGCGGCCTGAAGAAATTGCTGATGAGCCACCCGCCGCTCGACGAGCGCATCGCCGCCCTGCGCAACGCGCCGCTCGATCCCAAGGCGCTGCGCGAGGGCATCATCGCCTGATCCCGCGCCCGATACCCTGGTAAAGAGAAAACCCGCCGCAAGGCGGGTTTTCCCGTTCTGGACCGGACCGGCGTGCCGGCGCGCAATGCGCCAGGGCAGGTCCGGACACGTGGGCGCTTGCCCGTCATTCCCGGCTTCGCGGCAATGACGGCATGTCCAGAGGTTCGCTACTCGAAGTCGTAGTTCATCTGCGGCCCCGGCGCGGCCAGGAAGTTGCCCTGGACGTAATCGACCTGGGCCGAGAACAGGATGGTCATGCTGGCCGCATCCTGGACGAACTCGGCGATGGTGCGGATGCCGAGCTGGCGTGCGCGCGTGGCGATCTCGCGGATGCGTTCCTGCGCCTGCGGGTTCTGCGGCAACTCCTCGGTGAAGCTGCGGTCGAGCTTGAGCAGGTGCGGCTGCAGGTGGGTCAGCAGCTGGAACGAATCCAGGCCGACGCCGAACTGTTCCAGCGCGAAGCGGCAGTCGTAGGCGGCGATCGCGGCGGCAAATTCCTGGGTGGCCTTGAGGTGGGTGAACACCTTGGACTCGGGCAGCTGCAGCACCAGGTATTCGCCCGGCACCTGGTGCTCGGCCAGTTGCGCGCCGATGAAGCGCGGCAGCGCGTCGCCTTCCAGCGAGGCCTGGCTGATCTTGACCAGCAGCGTGGTCGGACGGTTCGCGCGCAGGCGCTCGCCCAGCGCGGCGATGGTGCGGCCGACCACGTGCTGGTCGATCTCGCCGAGCATGCCGTTGTCCTCGGCGATGCCGATGAAATGGGAGGGCGTGATGAGTTCGCCGTCGCCGCCGTCGAGCCGCAGCAGGGTCTCGTAGACCGGGGCGTTGTCGCCCTGCAGGTTGATGACCGGCTGGTAGTGCAGGACGAAGCCGTTGTCGTCGATGGCGCTGCGCAGGCGCGCGACCCAGGCCTTGATCTGTTCCTCCTCGGCGCGGTCGACCGCGGAGGGGTCGAAGATCTCGCAGCGGTTGCCGCCGGTGGCGGTTGCCGATTCGGTGGCGCGGGTGGCGCGTGCCAGGACCTGGGCGACGCTGGCGATCTTCTCGCCGATCTGCACGCCGCCGATGCTGACGGTGACCACGCTGGAGCGCTCGCCGATCTCGAACACCTGCGAGGCGAACGACTCGCGCAGGCGCTCGGCGGTGGCTACGGTGGCGTGGTAGCTCTCGCCGCGCAGCAGCACCGCCAGGGTGTGGTCGGCGTAGCGTGCGGTGACTGCGTCCTCGCCCAGCTGTTCGCGCAGGTGGCTGGCCAGGGCATGCAGCAGTTCGTCGGCGTGGTCCAGGCCGATGTCCGCCAGCAGCTGCTGGTAGTGGTCGGGATCGAGCATCAGGAAGCCGTGCTGGCCGTCGTGCTGGGCGGCATCGTCGACCGCATCCTCCAGCGCGCGCAGGAAGGTGGGGCGGTTGAGCAGGCCGGTGACCTGGTCGCGCTGGCGCAGTTCCTCCAGCTCCAGCGCCAGGTCGGGGTCGACCAGCTCGCGGCGGCGGAACACCACCTGCAGGCAGGGCTCGCCCTCGTACTGGGCGGTGGTGAATTCCATCGCGGCGGGGAAGGCGTTGCCGTCGATGTCGCGGGCCTCGATCTCGTGCCGCGCCGGCGGCGCCTCGCCGCGGCTCAGGCCCTTGAGCAGGGCCTTGAATTCCTCCACGTGCTGCGGCGCGACCATGTCCAGCAGCGAGACGCCCTCGACGTCCTCGAAGGATTCGTAGCCGAACATCTCCAGGTACGCGGGGTTGGCACGGATGTGCATGCCCTCGTGGATGTAGGCGATCGGGTCGCGCGAGGAATCGATCAGCGCATCGCAGCGGCGCTCGGTCTCGCGCACGCGCGACTCCAGCCGGCGCAGGGCACGGCGGGCGTCGCGGTCGGCCCATTGCTCGCGCACGCAGGCCAGCAGCTGCTGCGGCACGTGCCGCAGCGCCACCGCGCGCGCGCCGGCCAGCAGCGCGTCGACGTAACCGGCCTCGTCCAGTTGCTCGACCAGTGCGATCACCGCCATGTCCTTGCCGGTGCCGGCGATGCGCTGCATCACCTCGCGGAACGGGAACAGGGTGGAGGCGGTCGCCGCCAGCACCAGGTCGATCGGCTGCGCGGCGAGCATGGCCTCCAGCTCGGTTTCGTCCGCGGGACGTTGCGGGCGCACCGCGATACCGGCGTTGCGCAGCCCGCTGACGACCGCCTCGGCATCCTCGACGCGGTCGTCGATGATCAGCAGGCGTAGCGGGGCATCGGTGTGGTTCGACATGCGGGTCTCCGGAGGCAGTGCGCGTTATGCCATGGGGCGTGGGGGGCGTCCATCGCCCGCGGCGTGCATTGGGCGCTTGGACACATCGCCGGCGACTTCGCGCACCAGGCGCGGCACCAGATAGCCCGATTGCCGTGCGACCAGCGCCGCGTGCAGGGCCAGCGCGGTCGCGTCGGGCACTTCGAAATGGGCCGCGCCGGCGACCCGGTCGAGCTGGTGCAGGTAGTAGGGCAGCACTCCGGCGGCGAGGCCGCGCTCGGACAGCGCGACGAGCGTATCGACAGCGTCGTTGACCCCGCGCAGCAGCACCGCCTGGTTGAGCAGCGTCGCGCCGGCGTCGCGCAGCGCGCGCATCGCCGCATCGACCGACGCGTCGAATTCGTTGGCGTGGTTGGCGTGCACCACCACCACCACCGGCCACGGCAGCGCGGACAGCCATGCGCACAGCTCGGCATCGACGCGCTCGGGCAGCACGATCGGCAGGCGGGTGTGGATGCGCAGCCGGCGGACGTGGCCGATGCCGCGCAGGGCGTCGGTCAGCTCGACGAGCTTGCGCGTGGTCAGCGACAGCGGATCGCCCCCGGAGAGCAGCACTTCCTCGATGCTGGGGTCGTTGCGGATGACCTCGACCGCCTCGCGCCAGCCGCCTGCGGCCGCGGTTTCCTCGGCATAGGGAAAGTGCCGGCGGAAACAGTAGCGGCAATGCACCGCGCAGCTGCCGGTCGCGACCAGCAGCGCGCGGCCCTGGTACTTGTGGATCACGCCGTGCCCGGCCTTCGCGGCGGCGTCGCCGACCGCGTCCAGGCCGAATCCGGGCACCGGCTGCAGTTCCGCATCCAGCGGCAGCACCTGGCGCAGCAGCGGGTCGTCGGGGTCGCCATGGCGCATGCGCGCGACGAAGCCGCGCGGCACCCGCAGCGGGAATCCGGTGGCGGCATCGGCCGGGACCCGCAGGGCCAGTGCCGGCAGGCCGACCGCGGCCAGCAGCTCGCGCGGGTCGCGGATGGCCTCGCGCCAGGCCTGCTGCCAGTGGCTTGGCTGCATCGGGGCGGGGGCAGCGGGTATCATGCGGGGTTCTGAAATCCAGAGACGGGCGGCGGCATTGCGCCGGCCGGGAATCCCCATAGTGTAGCCGCCGGCACCGGCGGCCCAGCAGGAGCAAGCAATGGCCAGCCTTGGCATGAACGACGTGAAGAACGGGCAGAAGATCCTGATCAACAACGAACCCGCCGTGATCACGGACACCGAATACGTCAAGCCGGGCAAGGGCCAGGCCTTCACCCGGGTGAAGTACCGGCTGATCAAGTCCGGTCGCGTGCAGGAAGTGACGATGAAGAGCACCGACTCGGTCGAGGCGGCCGACGTGCTCGACACCGACATGCAGTACCTCTACAGCGACGGCGAGTACTGGCACTTCATGAACCCGGAGTCCTTCGAGCAGGTCCAGGCCGACAAGGCCGGCATGGGCGGCACCGAGAAGTGGCTCAAGGGCGAGGAGGATTGCGTGGTGACGCTGTGGAACGGCACCCCGATCGCGGTGCAGGCACCGAACTTCGTCGAGCTGAAGATCACCGAGACCGATCCGGGCGTGCGCGGCGACACCTCGGGCGGCGGCGGCAAGCCGGCCACGCTGGAAACCGGCGCGGTGGTGCGCGTACCGCTGTTCGTCGGCCAGGACGAGGTGATCAAGGTCGACACCCGCTCGGGCGAATACGTCAGCCGGGTGAAGTGATTGATTCACAGCGATCGCGAAGCGATGCGTCGTGAATCCATCATCCCCGCGCAGGCAGGGATCGAGTTCTTCACGCGCCACGGCAATCGCGAAGCGATGCGCGATGCAGCGCCAGACTGGGGAAGCGATCGACACCTGCCGCATCCCCCCATCCGCCTTCGGCAGCTTCCCCCGCGGGCGGGGGAAGGGAACAAGGCTGATCCCGGATGCGTGTCGGTCGATCGCGCGCGAGTGGCGGTGCAGGCAGAGATGCCGCGCCGCTACTGGCTTGGGCATTGCGGATTGGCGGCTTTCGCGCTGCTGCTGGCGTCTGGTCCCTTCAGCGCGGCAGTGGCTGCGAATGACGCCTGTGCCAGCCAGACGCTGCGCGGCCTGGCCGATGCCGGACTGGTCCCCGAACACGCGCTGCTGGCGGCGCAGGCCTGCCGCATCTGGCCCTTCGACCCGTCGCTGGCGCTGGCGGCGGTCGCCCATGTGCTGCCCGGCGACGCAGAATGGGGCGAGCGACAGCTGCGGCTGACGGTTGCCGTGCTGGATGCCGCAAATGCGCAGCCGCTCGCGGTGCATCAAACCGATCTGGCGGAAGACGCGGTGCTGGCATTGGAGGAAGGCGCCCTGCGGCTCGACACTGCCCGCTACGATCTTGCCCCCGGCGTCCGTGCCTTCGGGGTCGTGGTGCACAGTTCCGCGCGGGGTGCCAGTTGCCCGGATGCGGGCTTCAACGACGAACTGACGCTCTACATGCGCGAAGGCAGCGGTCTGAAGCCGGTGTTCTCTACCTATCTCGACACCTGGCAGCGGGTCGTCGGCGAGCCTTGCAACTGGCGCGAGGACACGCGCCTGGTCACCGAGTCGGCCGCGCTGACCATTGGCGTGGAGCCGGGCCGCCACCACGGCCTCGCCGACCTGCGCGTGATGGCCGACGTCACGCGGACCGACAAGCCTGCGGGCGAGGACTTCGACGGCGCCGTCCAGACCCATCGGCGCGTCAGCCGGGTCGTGCGCTACGACGGTAACGGCTATGACACCCGCGTGCTGCACAACGGGCTTTTCTGGGCCTCGACGCCCGTGGACGAATGAACATGCATGACACTCCGCTGGAATCCATCGACCTGCTGATCGAGGCCGCGCACGTGGTGCCGGTCGAGCCGCATGCGGTGGTGCTCGACGACCACGCTGTCGCGGTGCATCGCGGCGAAATCGTCGCGGTGCTGCCGATCGCCGAGGCGCGGGCGCGCTTCGCGCCAGCCGAGACGGTCTCGCGGCCGCAGTCGGCGGTGCTGCCGGGCCTGGTCAACGCGCACACCCACAACCCGATGACATTGCTGCGCGGCATTGCCGACGACCTGCCGCTGAAGGTCTGGCTGCAGCAGCACATCTGGCCGATCGAGGGCGCGGTGATCGGGCCGGAGTTCGTCACCGACGGCATCACCCTGGCGCTGGCCGAGATGCTGCGTGGCGGTACCACCTGCGTCAACGAGAACTACTTCTTTCCCGACGTGCAGGCTGCGGTCTACAAGCGCCACGGCTTCCGCGCGCGGATCGGCCTGCCGGTCATCGATTTCCCCACCGCATGGGCCGCCAGCGACGACGAATATTTCGACAAGGCCGGCGAGGTCCACGACCACTGGCGCGATGATCCGCTGATCGCGATGGCCTTTGCCCCGCACGCGCCTTACACCGTCAACGACGCCAATTTCGAGCGCGTGCGCATGCTGGCCGACCAGCTCGACGTGCCGGTGCACCTGCACCTGCACGAGACCGCGCAGGAGATCGAGCAGTCGATCCGCGAGCACGGCCAGCGGCCGCTGGCGCGCCTGGACCGCCTGGGCCTGGTCAACGACCGCCTGATCGCGGTGCACATGACCCAGCTGACCGAGGCCGAGATCCACCTGTGCGCCGAGCGCGGCGTCAGCGTGGTGCATTGCCCCGAGTCCAACCTCAAGCTGGCCTCGGGTTTCTGCCCGGCCTGCGCGCTGGAACGCGCGGGCGTGACGCTTGCCATCGGCACCGACGGCGTCGCCAGCAATAACGACCTCGACATGTTCGGCGAGACCCGCACCGCGGCGATCCTGGCCAAGGCGGTCGCCAACGATGCCGCGGCGCTGGACGCGTTCACCGCGCTGCGTGCGGCGACGCTGGGCGGGGCCAGGGCGATCGGCTTCGAGCACCTGGTCGGTTCGATCACCCCGGGCAAGCAGGCCGACCTCGTGGTCGTGGACCTGTCGCCGGTGGAAACCCAGCCGCTGCACCATGTGGTCTCGCAACTGGTCTACGCGACCGGCCGCCACCAGGTCAGCGACGTGTGGATCGCCGGCCAGGCGAAACTGCGCGAGCGCGTGCTGGTCGGGCTCGACCTCGATGCGATCGGCGCGAACGCGCGCCAGTGGCGGGACCGCATCTCCACCATCCGTACCGGCGCCTGACGAGGTTTCGCATGACCGCACCGCACACCGCCCCGCAAGGCAATTACAGCCAGGCCGAGCTCGACAAGTTCGGCGCGCTCGCCAGCCGCTGGTGGGACAAGGACGGCCCGCAGAAGCCGCTGCACGCGCTTAATCCGGCGCGGCTGGACTACGTGCGCACGCGCGCGCGGCTCGACGGCGCCGAGGTGCTGGACGTGGGCTGTGGCGGCGGCCTGCTGAGCGAGGCGATGGCCGCGCGCGGCGCGCGGGTCACCGCGATCGACCTGGCCGAGGACCTGATCCGGGTGGCGAAGCTGCACGCGCTCGAATCCGGGGTCGAGGTCGACTACCGCGTGCAGGCGGTCGAGGCGCTGGCGGCCGAGCGCCCCGGCAGCTACGACGTGGTGACCTGCATGGAGATGCTCGAGCACGTACCCGACCCGGCGGCGATCCTGCAGGCCTGCGCCACGCTGCTCAAGCCGGGCGGGCAACTGTTCGTCTCCACCCTCAACCGCACCCCGGCCGCGTTCGCACTGGCGATCGTCGGCGCCGAGTACGTGGCCCGGCTGCTGCCGCGTGGCACCCACCAGTACAGCGCCTTCATCCGGCCGTCGGAACTGGCGGCATGGCTGCGCGAGGCGGACCTGGCGATCGAGGATGTCAGCGGCCTGATGTACGAGCCCTGGCGCAACGCCGCGCGCGTGGTTGCGCGCACCGACGTCAACTACCTGGCCTGCGCGCGGAAACCTGCATGAGTGCCGACATGCGTGCCGGACCGGGGCCGGTGCGGTTCCCGGCCGGGGTTCTGTTCGATCTCGACGGCACGCTGCTCGACAGCGCGCCCGACATGCTGGCGACGGTCAACCGCATGCTGGCCGCGCGCGACCGCGCGCCATTGACGCTGGCGCAGATCCGCCAGCACGTCTCGCGCGGCGCGCGGGCGATGGCCTCGGCGGCGTTTCCCGAACTCGACCCGGCGCAGGTGGTCGATCTGGTGCCCGAGTTCCTGGCGATCTACCAGGCGGAACTGGGCCGCCACAGCCGTCCCTTCGACGGCGTGGAGGCCATGCTGGCGGCGCTGGAAGCGGCCGGCACGCCCTGGGGCATCGTAACCAACAAGCCCGAATACCTGGCGCGCGAGATCCTGTCGCAACTGGGCTGGCAGGAGCGCTGCCGGGTGCTGGTCGGCGGCGATACCCTGGCCGAGCGCAAGCCGCATCCGCTGCCGTTGCTGCATGCCGCCGGCATCCTCGGCATCGCGCCCGCGCAGACTGCCTACGTCGGCGACGACGCCCGCGACATCGTGGCCGCGCGGGCAGCCGGCATGCCCTCGGTGGTGGCGCTGTGGGGCTACCGGCTGGACGATGACGACCCGATCGCCTGGCAGGGCGACGTGATGGTCGCGCAGCCCGCGGCGCTGTGCGCGGCGGCGGCCTGGCCGGCGACGGCATGAGCACGGACCTGTGGGCATGAGCGTGGACCTGGCCGACGACGATTTCACCGGCAAGTGGCGGGTGCGCTGGCCGGAGTGGCGCATCGGCATGGCATTCGTGCCCGAAGCGCAACGCGCGCGGGTGCAGGCCTGGTTCGCGCTGCTCGACGAGATCGGCGATGCCGCCTGGGGTGGGGCCGACCCCACGCCCGGACTGGCAAAGCTGGCGTGGTGGCAGGAGGAACTGCAGGGCTGGGCCAAGGGCGCGCGCCGGCATCCGCTGGCGGTGGAACTGCAGCGCGTCGATGCGCCCTGGCAGACCCTCGCACTGGCGCTGCGCGCGTTGCCGGCGACCCGTGAGCATCCGGACCAGGTCGACGGCAATCTCGCCCGGCTGCAGGACCTCGCGCTGGCGGTCGCCGCCTGCGAGACCACGCTGCTGGGCAGCGGGACGCGCGGCGATGGTGGTGGCCGGCTGAGCGCCGCGCCGCTGCTGGCTGCGCAGGCCTTGCTGCTTGCCGGCCAATCGCAGGCCATGGCCGTGCTGGCGCATTGGCCCGCCCGCGATGGCGGCACCCGGCCGCGGCGGATCCACGATTCGATCCTGCAGGGGCGCCTGCGCCTGCTTGCACGCGAGGGCGTGGTGCGGGCCGTGCCGGCGCCGGCCATGCTGCTGCGCGGCTGGCGCGCGGCGCGCGGCTGAGCGACCCGCACGCCCTTGCGCGGTGGGGTGCGGCATCCCCGGCTGCGGCCCGGGTTTCGCGCTAGCATTTCCCGCATGGGGAGCGGGAATGGGACTCGCACGATGTGGCGCTGGTGGTGGCTGCTGCTGATCGCGGCGGCGTGGCCGGCATTCGCGTACCTGCAGCATTCCGCAGCGCCGGATCGCGAGGTGGGTGGAAATTCGGATCTGGTCGGGCTGGCGCACGTCCCGCTGACGCTGGCGCGCCTGGCCGCGGATCCGCCCGCGCAGGAAGTCGTCGCTGGATTGCATGACGCCGCGCTGGTCGCCGCATCTGCCGATGTGCTGTTCGAGCCCGCGCGCGCGCCGCGCTGGTGGCGGCTGACGGTGGGGGCCGACGTCGCGCCCGACGACGAGCCGCATCTTCTGCTGGGCATGCCGCATTCCACGCGGGTGCAGGCCTGGCTGCCGGGCGCGACCGCCGCGAGCGAACACGCCCTGTATGGCGCCGCTGCCGACCTGCGTTTCTCGCGGCGCGCCCTGGCCATCGCCTTGCCCCGAGGCCTGCAGGCCGGGCAGGCGGTATGGCTGCGGGTGGACGCGCCGGCCGGCTATCCGATGCCGCTGTCGCTGGCGACGCGCGACCAGGTCCACCGCGACGATCTCCGCCACGTCGCCTGGCGGACGG
>JAFAFY010000092.1 GCA_023423235.1 Pseudomonadota bacterium | reverse complement strand
GCGCGGTGCTGTTCTACGGCGGGCCGGACAAGACCACGCAGCGGCCGATCGACGTCGCCCACCTGGCCACGTTGGCGGCGGACCGCGACGCCGACGCCCGCGTCCGCCTCGGGCTGGCGTGGCGGTTGCCGCGCGACCGCGGCGATGCCGGCAACTGGGCGATGCGCCAGCACGAGTACGCCAGCGCGCGCGCGCTCGGCCTGCCGGTGCAGGTCCACGTCAGCGGCGAGCCCGGTCCGATGTTCGACGCGCTGATCGAACGCGGCTACCTCTCGCCTGCGCTCAGCGTGGTGCACGCCACCGATGCCGCGCCGGCCCAGTTGCAGGCGCTGGAGGCCGCGGGCGGCGCGCTGTCGTTGACACCGCTCAGTGAACATCGGGTCGGCTACGGGCTGACCCGGCTCGACCATTTCGCCGCGGTCGGCCGCCAGGGCCTGGGCATCGACGGCAACAGTCTGGCCGGGCGCGCCGACATGTTCGCCAACCTGCGGCTCGCGGCGCTGACCTGGAGCGGCGGTGCCCGCGACGAGGCCGCGGTCGACCCGCGCGCGTTGTTGGAACTGGCCACGCGCCGCGGCGCCGATGCGCTGGGACTGGGCGACGTGACCGGCAGCCTGACGCCCGGCAAGCGTGCCGACCTGCAGGTGATCGCACTCGATTCGCTGCAGCTCTCCGGCTTCGGCGGCGGCGATCCGGCGGCGCTGATCGTCTATTCGGCTTCGCCGGCGGACGTGCGCGAGGTGATCGTGGACGGCCAGTTGCGCAAGCGGGGCGGTGCGCTGCTCGGTGTCGACCTGCCGCAGGTGCTGGACGCGGCGCGCGCGTCGGCGCACGGCCTGCGCGAACGCGCGGCCGTCGATTGAACACCGCTGAATACCGCTTTTTCATCCGGCGCGCGGTCAGGCGCGCCTTTCCCGACACGAGGACACCACGATGTTGATCGATCTTTCCAGCAGGACCGCACTGGTCACCGCCTCCACCGGCGGGATCGGCCTGGGCATCGCGCGCGGACTGGCCGCCAGCGGCGCGCGCGTGGTGCTCAATGGGCGCAACCAGGACAGCGTCGATGCCGCGCTCGCGCGTCTGCGCGACGAGGTCGAAGGCGCACGTCTCGACGGCATCGTCGCGGACCTGTCCGACGCCGCCGGTGCCGATCGGCTGCTTCAAGGCCTCGCCGCCATCGGCCAGATCGACATCCTGGTCAACAACGCCGGCATCTACGAGCAGCAGGACTTCTTCGAGGCCGACGACGCGGTCTGGGAACGCCACTGGCAGATCAACGTGATGTCCGGCGTGCGCCTGAGCCGCGCGCTGCTGCCGGGGCTGGTGGAACGCGGCTGGGGCCGGGTGGTGTTCGTGTCGTCGGAGTCGGCGCGCAACATCCCGGCCGACATGATCCATTACGGGGTCAGCAAGACCGCGCTGCTGGCGCTGGCGCGTGGCCTGGCCAAGCGCGTGGCCGGCAGCGGCGTCACGGTCAATTCGGTGCTGCCGGGTCCGACGCTGTCCGACGGCTTCGCCGCGATGATGCGCGAGGAGGCCGAGCGCACCGGCAAGTCGCTGGAGCAGCTGGGGCGCGAGTTCGTCGCCGCGAATCGCCCGACCTCGGTGATCCAGCGTGCGGCGACGGTCGACGAGGTCGCGAATCTGGTGGTCTACACCGTTTCCGAGCAGGCATCGGCAACGTCCGGCGCGGCCCTGCGCGTCGATGGCGGGGTGATCGACGACATCGTCTGAGTTGCCGCCGGATTTCCCGCTTTCCTCCCCCTCACGTTCGATCCAGGAGTTTCCGATGTCCGTACGCCCCCGTCTCGCCCCCCTCGCCGCCGTGCTGTCGCTCGGCCTGCTGGCCGCGTGCTCCAACCCGCAGGAGGACGCCGCCGCGGTCACTCCGCCCGCCGCGGCCGAGCCCGGCGCCGCGCCCGCGGACGTTGCCGAGGTGCAGGAAGTCGCACTGTTCAGCACCCTGACGCTGCCGGCGCAGGCCTACGACGGTTTCGCCACTGTCATGCAGCGCAACGTCCAGGCCTCGCGTGCGGAAGCGGGCAATGTCTCGTTCGAAGTGTTCCGCCCCGAGGACGGCGCGCCGACCCTGCTGCTGTTCGAGCGCTGGCGCGACCAGGCCGCGATCGACAGCCACGCCGACGAGCCGCATCTGGCCGCGGTGATCGATGCGGTGCAGTCGAGCGGCGCGCAGGCCTCGCAGCCGCACACGCTGGTCGAGGTGCAGCCCTCGGGCGCACAGACCCGACGCGCACCGGCCGATCCGGCGACCTCGCGCAACGTGCTCGTCGTGCTGAAGGTCAAGCCGGAGGCCGAGGAGACCTTCGTGCAGGCCTGGCGCGATGTTTTCCCGCATGCGCGCGCCGCCCCCGGCAACGCGGTGTTCGAGATCTACAAGGATCTGGAGAATCCGCAGACCTACGTCCTGCTGGAGCGCTGGGACACCGCCGCGCAGCATGAGGCGCACCTTGCCCAGCCGTACTCGGCGGCGCTCGACGCGGTGCTGCCCGACACCTTGGCCGGGCCGATCGTCGACGGCGAGAACCGCTTCCTGGCCCACGGCGCGCTCGACTGAGCGCCGCGTCCCCGCGGCCGACGCCATCGTCGCCCGCGGGGCCCCACGAGACCGAGGACCCGTCATGACGCGACATCCGCTTTCCCTTGCCGTCTCCCTCGCCGCCATGCTGGCGTTGTCCGCATGCGATCGTGAGGGGGCACCGTTCTCGCAGCCGGCGGGCGCGACCGCCGCAGCCCCGGACGCCGCTGCGCAACCGCGCACCTTCGCCTGGCATCAGGTCACCAGCGCGGAAGCGCCGACCGCGCGCCACGAAAACGCGTTCACCGCGCTCGACGGCAAGCTGTACCTGCTCGGTGGCCGCGGCGAACGCCCGCTGGAGATCTTTGACCCGGGCACCGGCACATGGACCCGCGGCGCCGCGCCACCGCTGGAAATGCACCACCTGCAGGCGGTCGGCCACGAGGGCAGGCTGTGGGTCATCGGCGCGCTGACCGGCGAATTCCCGGCCGAGCCGCCGATCCCGACCGTGCTGACGTACGACCCCGCCGGCGATACCTGGCAGACGGGCCCGCAGATCCCCGAGGCACGTCGGCGCGGCGGTGGCGGGCTGGTGGTGCACGACGGCGCGTTCTACCTCGTCGGCGGCCTGACCCGCGGTCACAACGGCGGCTTCGTGCCTTGGCTGGACCGCTTCGACCCGGCCACCGGCACGTGGACCGCGCTGCCGGATGCGCCCCGCCCGCGCGACCATTTCCAGGCCGCGGTGCTCGACGGCAGGCTGTATGCCGCCGGCGGCCGCACCAGTTCGCACGAGACCGGCGAGGTCGACACCCTGTCCGTCGCCGCGGTCGACGTCTACGACATCGCCGCGGGCTCCTGGTCCACGCTCGATACGCCGCTGCCCACGCCGCGTTCGGGCACGACCACCGTGGCCTTCGCCGACCGCATCCTCGTCATCGGCGGCGAGAGCGGCAAGCAGACGCTCGCCCACGACGAGGTCGAAGCCTGGCACCCGGCGACCGCGCAGTGGGAAACCCTGCCGCCGCTGCCGGTCGGGCGCCACGGCACCCAGGCCGCCGTGCTGGGCGATGCGGTGCACATTGCCGCCGGCAGCCGCAACCGCGGCGGCGGGCCCGAACTCGACGACCACCTGGTGCTGGAACTGCAGTGAACCCGGTGCCGCCTTGCGCGGCACGTCGCCCATGTGCCCGCAGCCCGACCGGGCACGCGCCGCATCCCGCCCTCGACCCACCGACACGAGGTACCTGTTGATGACCACCCGACGCAACTTCCTGGCCAACACCGGCCTGCTGGTCGCGGCCAGTGGCCTGCCGCTGGCACAGGCCGCCGCCGCGGCCACCGCACCTCCGCCCGCGCCGCTGCCGGGCCAGAGCCTCGCGCCCGACACGCTGCCCGCCAATCCGGTGGGCCGCCGCTACCGGCCGCCCTACAAGCTGGGCATGGGGGGTGCGCCGATGGCACATGCCGGCCCCGGCCGGCCCTACGAACCCGTGTTCGAGGCGATCGAGGCGGCGTGGCAATCGGGCGTGCGCTACTTCGACACCTCGCCCTGGTACAACGTCGGCCTCGGCGAGCGCCGCTTCGGCGTGGTGCTGCACGGGCGCCCGCGCGACCAGTTCGTCCTGTCGACCAAGGTCGGCCGCATCCTGCATCCCGACGCGCGCGTGACCCGCGCCGGCAACTGGGAGAACCCGCCACCGTTCCGGCACGAGTACGACTACAGCGCCGATGGCACCCGGCGCTCGATCGAGGAGAGCCTGCAGCGCCTCGGCCTGTCCTCGATCGACATCGTCTTCATCCACGACATCTCGCCCGACAACGGCGAGATGGGCGAGCGCTGGACCGAGTACTTCGACCAGGCCGCCAAGGGCGCGATGCCGACACTCACGCGCATGCGCGAGGAGGGCATCATCAAGGCCTGGGGCATGGGCGTGAACACTGTGGAACCCTCGGTGCGCGCCTTCCAGGTGGCCGATCCGGACATCATCCTGCAGGCCTGCAAGTACTCGCTGATCGACCACGACGAGACCATCGCGCGGCTGTTCCCGCTGTGCCGGGAACGCGGCGCATCGGTGGTGGTCGGTTCCCCGCTCAACAACGGCTTCCTGGCCGGGCGCGACCGCTACAACTATCTCGGCACGATTCCCGACGGCGCGTTCGACAAGCGCAACCGCCTGAGCAAGCTGGCCTGGGAACACGGCGTCGACCTGCGCACCGCGGCGCTGCGCTTCGCCGCGGCGCCGGACGAGGTGGCGGCGATCATTCCCGGCTCGCGCAACCTGCGGCAGTCGATCGAGAACGCCGCCTCCATGCGCACCGCGGTGCCGCGCGAGTTCTGGACCGCCGCCGTCGCCCAGGGGCTGATCGCGGAGAACGCCGCGTTGCCGGCCTGAAGCCCGCAGACAGGCGCCGTGTGCGGGCGTGCGTGGTGTGCCCAACCCTCGATCACAGCCACGCTGGCTTTGCCCGCACGGCGGCGCAGGGCATCGCGACGCTTGATCGGGAATGTCGCGGCAGCAACGCCAGCCGCGCGCGGTCGCACCGCATCAGCCAGCGTAGATCCAGCTGCGCGCTTCGCCGCCGTGGTTGCGGTACTGCCAGAACCAGCGGGAGATGCGCTCCTTCGAGCGCGTCCGCGCCATCAGCACGCCACCAATCTTGACCGTGACCGTCGACTCGACCATCGCGCTGCGGCCGCCGGGGGCAATCGTGATGCCGGTGATCTGGACGGCATAGTCGGGCGCGAACAGCCCGCCGGTCTGCGTGTGCAACGCCTGCAACAGCGCGCCGGATTCCTCGATCTGGCGGCAGGCCTCGTTCCTGTCCAGGACCGACCGCTCGATGGCATCGCCGACATGGTCGATGCTGACAAGCCGGTAGTCCTTCGCCATTGCCTTGCAGAAGGCGGCATAGTCGTGGCGCGCCATGGCATCGAGGGCGCCGGCGACCTGGGCATGGATGCCCGGCTCGGAAATCCGCCGCCCGTGTTCGTACGCGACCACCCCGGCGACGCCCAGCGCCACCACCAGCAACAAGCCTCTGATCACACCCGTTCCCCCTGAACGATTGAAGTGCCCGAAACACCCGTCGCGTGGCCTGGCGCATCCGGACCGGATGTCCCCCGCCTGTCCATCGCTGTACCGGATCGTAATGCCTCGATGCGCGGCTTCCTACCGCCGGGCTGCCTCGCGGCCAGGAAACACTCCGGCGGTCATTGCCGCCTGCGATCGAATGAGGTCCTGGAGTCGGGAAAGGTCTGGACAGGTCAGCCTGGACTTGCCCCCTTTCGCGGGCATGACTGCCTCGCCGCGAAGCGCATCAACCGGGATCTGGCGCGTCGTCGCCCGACGACGCTGGCGCGCGCGCGGTGCCGGGCACGCGCTGCACCCGTGCACGATAGGCGCGCACGTTGTCGCCGCGGATGCGCTTGTCCTGGGTGCCGGTCACCTGGCCCACCCTGGCGTCGCTACCGGTGACCGGCGAGGCGTCCACACGGGTTTCTTGTTCGAAGGCGTGCGACTTGTCGGTATTGCGGTAGTAGCGGTACAGCGCCCAGTACAGCGCGGTCGCGCCGGCCGGGCCGGCCAGCAACAGCCACAGTCCATTCTCGTCGCTCATGACATGCCCACCAGGATTGCGATCGCGATGCCTTCCAGGAACGTACCCACGGTCAGCGCGGCCAGCAGCAGCTTCCACTGCTGCACCGGCACGCTGCCCATGGTCTCGCCGGTGCGGCCATTGACCGCGATGTAGTGCAGCAGGCCGCCGTTGCGGCCTGGCTGGTGGTAGGAATACAGCCAGACCGGCAGGTACATCGACACCCAGCGCGTGCCGTGGACGTCGAGCTGCTCCTGCTCCCAGCGCACGCCGCGGTCGTAACGGCGCACCGAGCCTTCGACCTGGGCGCGGGCGATCGACAGCAACTGGTCCTCCAGCCGCGGCTGCAGCTGTTCGACGTTGCGGTCGCGCTTCTCTGAGGTGAACCCCACCAGGTACGAGGCATTCCACTTCACCGCGTTGGCGGTGTCGAACGGCAGGATGGTATTGATGACGTTGTTGGTGTTGGCCTGGATGTCCAGGTTGCCGCGCTCGGCCGAGGATTCCAGCGGCAGGTCGTCGACGGTGAAATCCACGCGCCGCTCGACCTGGTAGACGTCGGCGTCGTAGTAGGTCTTCTTGTTGTTGTCGGTGCCGCGCGTGTACTCGCGGGTCTTGATCTCGCCCTTGCCGGCAACCGCAGCGCTCGCGCGGCCGTCGACGATCATGTAGGGCAGGTAGACGCCGACGACGTTCTCGGGCGTGAACTCGTCCTTGAACGCCTTGAGCGCGAACAGACGCCGCTTGTCGACGAACTGGCGGATGCGCGCCACCGCATCGTCCTTGCGGATATGGAACGGCAGCACCGCATCGGGCACGGCGCCGTTGGGCACCTGCTCGTTGACGCCGAAGACGTGCCGGCACCAGTGGCAGCGCGCGGTCATCGCGGTTGCGGTGTTGACCGTGACCTCGGCGCCGCACCCGCTGCACTTGAAGGTCATCAGCGTGGCCGTATCGGCATCGATGTCGCGCGCGCCCGAGGCGACGACGGTGCCTTCAAGCCGGTCGATGCCCTCGCCGAATCCGAACGCCTCCTCGACCCGCTGCCCATGCCACTCGTGGCGGCAGTACAGGCATATCAGCAGGTCGGTGCCGGGCCGCTGGCGGATGTCGGTGGAGCCGCACTTCGGGCAGCGGTTGATGCCGTCCTTGAGTTCCGCGGCCGAGGTGTCGATGGCGCGCGGATCGGGCGCCTCGAGTTCGTCGCGGATCGGCCCGGGCAGGCCGGCAGGATCGATGGCGTGCGCGCCCGGCAGCGGCGGCACGTCACGCGGGGAGCCCGGGCCGTCGACAGGACGCGGCGGCAGCGGCGGTGGCAGCCTGGATTCGGACATGCTGGCGCGCGTGCCCGACTACAGGCCCAGGGCCTTGGCCTTCAGCGCGTCGTAATCCGCCTGCGTGATCAGCCCCAGGTCCAGCATCTGCTTGGCCTTCTGCAGCCTGGCGACCGGATCGTCGGCCTCCGCAGCCGCAGGCGCGGCCGGCGCCACCGGCTGCTGCAGGCTGCCCAGGCCACCGGCCATGCCCGAGGCCATGCCAAGGCCCACCAGGCCCGCAGCGCCGCCGTGTTCGCCGGCCGACTGCATGCCCTGGGCAACGCTGGCCTGCAGATTGGAATTGCCGCGTGCGCCCGACAGCGCGTCCGCACGCTGCACCGTCTTGAGCAGCTCGCGGGTGTTGGCGTCGTACTCGATCGAGACGATGGCGGTCTTGACGATGGCCAGGCCACGGTCGGTCCGCCACTGGTAGCCCTGCTCCACCGCGGCCGACAGGCTCTGGGCGAAGCCCAGCGAATCCTGCTGTAGCCGGGTGATGCGGTTGCCCTTGGCCGGATCGTTGGTGTACAGGCTGAAGGCCGGCGCCAGCGA
This sequence comes from Pseudomonadota bacterium, assembly GCA_023423235.1. Taxonomy (GTDB): domain Bacteria; phylum Pseudomonadota; class Gammaproteobacteria; order Xanthomonadales; family Xanthomonadaceae; genus Luteimonas. The sequence continues at coordinate 1,875 of JAFAFY010000092.1, read as the reverse complement.
GCTGACGACCTCGTTGAACAGCTGGCTGGCGGCGGCGTTGTCGATGTCGGTGAAGTCGAACACCTGGCCCGGCTGCAGGTAGCTGGCCGGCACGAAGTTCTTCACGAACAGGATCGGGTCGACGATCTTCAGCGTGTAGGTGCCGCGCGTGAGCGCGCCGACCTGGGTGCCGAGGAAGCCGTCGTCCCAGTAGATTTCAGACTGGGTGCCGAAGCGGTTGTCCGGCAGCTCCTTGAGCGAGACGAAGAACGCCGCCTGCTGCGCGCCCGGCTGGCCGCCGAACTTGAAGCGCTCCCAGCTCTGGCGGATCAGCGGGCTGACGATGCCGTCGCCGGCGTAGATCGACTGCGAATTGATATCGTCCGATCGCCACTCGTAGCCGCCCGGTTCGGCGACGAATCCGGTGATGGCGCCGTCCTGCAGCAGCAGCAGGCCGTAGCCTTCCGGCACCACGATCTTCGAGCCGTTGCTGATGATGTTCGACGAGCCGCGGGTGTTGGCGCCGCGCCCGGCGTTGGTGCCCTGCGGCACCGCGGCGAACAGGGCCGCAGTGGCCGGCAGGCCTGCCGGCACCGTGAGGAAATCCTTCCACTGGTCGGCAAGCATGCCGCCAACCGCACCCGCCACCGCCTGTACCAGACCCATGACAACTCCCGGGATTCGTGGCCGGGCACCCTGCCCTGCCGTGCCGGGGGACTATACCCGCGCGGCATGCAATGTGATCGCACGCGCATCCAGCCACGCGACCGATGGCCGTGTGCACTCCCGGCCCGCAGCCGGACAGGTGCCCGCATCTTCCACTTGCAGGCGACACGCGCCATTGCGCCCCGTTCGGCCCGGCCTGGTATCCGCACGCATTGCCTGCCCGAGGTGACCGCCGCCGCACGCACGCGCCCATGCCGGGAGTTGCCTGGAACAGGCACGACAACCGGCACGCAATATCGCCGCGGCACCTGCCGGATGCCATGATACGGCGCCGAGGCGATGGGTATGCCCATGGCCCGCGGCGGCTCTCCCGTCCGTGCAACCGCGCGTGCGTCCTCCTGATTCCACAGTCCGGGTCATCTGCGCAGAGCGACACGCCGTCGAGTGTCACGCCGTCGAGTTGCATGGCCTCCATGCCGTGGATATCATTGATAGTCGTTCTCATTTGGCGCATTGCCTCGTGCCGCCTGCCCTGGATTGCCCACAAGCCGATCTCGGCGCGCTCTACGCGCAACACCATGGCTGGCTGCTGGGATGGCTCCGGCGGCGCATGGGCGGCGACGAGGCGGCGCGCGACCTGCTCCAGGACACGTTCCTGCGGATCCTGCAGAAGCCGTCCACGCCCGAGTTGTACGAGCCGCGCGCCTACCTCACCCGCATTGCCAACGGCCTGGTCATCAACCTGCGGCAACGCCGCGCGTTGGAATGCGCCTACCTTGCAGTGCTGGCCAGCCTGCCCGAAGCGGTCGCGCCCTCGGAGGAGCAGCGGCAGCTTGCACTCGAATCGCTGCTTGCCATCGACCGCATGCTCGATGGACTGCCCGCACGCGTGCGCGAGGGCTTCCTGCTTGCGCAGCTGGACGGCTTGAAGTATCCGGCGATTGCCGCGCGGCTGGGGGTCGATGTGCGCACGATCAAGCGCGACATGGTGAAGGCCTACACCGCCTGCCTGATCGCGCTGGAGTGACGCGGTGACCGCGACAACCAGTTCCGTGCATGCAGACGGCCTGCCGCTGCACGTGCTGCGCCAGGCGGCCGAATGGATGGTCCGGTTCGACACGGCCGTCAGCGAGGCGGACCGCCAGGCATGGCGCGACTGGCTTGCCGCCGATGCCAGCCACGCCATGGCGTGGCAGCGCGTGGAACGGCTTGCCGCGCTGGTGGACAACG